>JAJXTK010000189.1 GCA_021783935.1 Myxococcales bacterium
ATCGCGGGATCGGCCCCCTCGAGCGCGATGCGGTTGCGATAGACCTTGGGGGCCGGAGTGCGCTCCGCTGTCCGCCGTTCGTGGAAACAAGCCTGATCGAGGAGGATCTCCCCCTTGATCTCGACGTCCGCCGCGGCCTCGGCGGCGGCCCCCAGCACCTCGGCGACCCGCGCGTTCGCGGCGGCGCGCCGGCCGACGTCGAGCAGTTGCTTGCGCGCGTCGGCGTCGCGCGGATCGAGCGGCAGGAGCTGGGCGAGCGCCTCGAGCGCGCCGGCGTCGTTCTTGAGGCGATCGTCGCGCAGGTGGGCGATGCGCCGCAGCAGCTCGACGCGCGCCTCGGGTTCGAGCTTCCCCTCGAGCAGGCGGATCGTCGAGACCTCGTCGAGCTCGCGCGGCTCGTCGCGCGTGAGGTAGACGCGCTCGAGCACCTCGGCCGCGCGCACGCGCGTCTCGGGGCGATCCATCACGGTGCGCGCGATGCCCCGCGCGTCGACGTGGTTGACGTCGCGATCGAGGATCGCGGCGGCGTAGCGGAGGGCCTCGCCGGGGCTGTCGAGCTTCTCGAGGAACAGGCGCGCGAGGCGCCCTTCGAGCGCCGTGCGCTGCGCGTCGTCGCCGCGATCGACCTGCAGCGCGAGGAGCACCGCGAGGTCGGCGAAGCGGCCCGTGCGCTGATAGAGCTTGTCGAGCGCGCGGATAGCCGACTCGTTGTCCGCCTCGATCGCGAGCACGCGCTCGTACGCCGAGGCGGCGCGCCCCGGATCATCGAGGATGTCCTCGAAGACGAGCGCGACCTCGGCGAGCAGCTCGACGCGTCGGTGCGCGTCATCCGAGGCCTCGATGGCGCGGTCGTACATCTTCTGCAGGTCATCCCAGCGCTCGCGCGCGGTGAGGATCTGCTTGAGACGCGTGAAGGCGTGCGTGTCGGCAGGGTCCGCGAGCAGGATTCGCTCGAGGTAGGGGATCGCGGCGTCGGGCTCCGAGAGCTTGTCCTCGAGGAGGATGCTCGCGCGCTCGCACAGCTCCCGCTCGACCTCGCGCGAGACGCTCGCCGCGCCCGACGAACGGTCGAGCGCCGAGGCGTACGCCGCGGCGACGGCGGACAGCTGGCCGGTCAGGCCACCGAGCTCGCCCAGCCGGTCCCACAGCTCGAGATCGTCGGGGAATTCGGCGACCGCGCGCTGCAGGACGCCGAAGGCGGCGGCCTCGTCGCGCCGCTGCTCGCGGTGCACGGACGACAAGCGCCCGAACAGCGCCCGACGATCGCCCGCGTCGGCGGCGCCGGCGAGCACGACCTCGAGCACGCGCGCCTGCTTGTCGAACGCGCCGAGCGCCTCGTACTCGCGATCGAGCTGCGTGGCTGCGCGCCGCGCGAGCGGGGCGAGCTGCTCGAGCCCCTCGAGGACCTCGATCGCGCCCGCGTCGTGCGGCGCGATCTCCAGCGCACGGACGGCCGCGTCGAGGGCGAGCTCGGGCTTGTCGAGCTTCGTCGCGTACAGGCGCGCGAGCTCGACCTCGCGCTCGGCGCGCTCGGTGCCCACCGCGAGATCGCGGTCCTTCTCGAGCGCCTCGGCGGCGGCGGCCGCGTTGCCGGCCGACAGATGCAGGCGCGTGATGGCGCGCAGCGCGCCGCGATGATCCGGAGCGAGCACGAGCGCCTTGCCGTAGATCTCGAGCGCGCGCGCCGACTCGCCGAAGGCCTCCTCCTCGAGCTGCGCCCACTCGAACAGCAGCGAGACCTGCGCCGAGCTCGTCTCGGCGCGCTCGAGGCGAAGCTCGTAGAGGGCGCGCAGCTCGTCGCCGCGACGCGCCTCGCGCAGCAGGCGATCGAGCGCCTGCACCGCCTCGTCGTCCTCGGGATCGGCGTCGACGACGCGACGCAGCTCGGTGACCGCCTCGTCGATCCTGCCGAGCTCGGCGCTCAGCACGCGCGCGAGCTCGGCCTGCAGCCGGCGCTTCTCCTCGATCGTGGCCTCGCTGCGCTTGCCGGCGTTGAGCGCGGCGAGCCGCTCGCGAAGCGCCTCGACGTACCCCTCGAAGGCCGCGGCAGGGCGGGCCGAGGCCTCGAGCTCGACGCGCATCTCCTCGGTCGGTTGCAGCGCGTACGCGCGGCGCGCGTAGGCGAACGCGCCCGGTCGATCGCCGAGCGGTCCTGCGGCGAGCTCGCGGAGGCGCCGCAGGATGCGCACGCGCTCGACGGCGTCGTCGGTGCCGCGCAGCAGCACGTCGTAGACCGCCGGCAGGCGCGGCCACGCCGACTCGTGCTCGAGGATCGGCACCAGCTCCTTGGCCGCGCGTGCGTCGTCCGGCAGCGCGGCGAGGATGCGCTCATAGGCGCGCGCCGCGCGCTCGGGGCGCTTGATGCGCTCGACGTAGACGGACGCCACGCGCCACGAGAGATCGACGCGGAGCTTCGGATCCTCGGCGCGATCGGCCGCGCCCGACAGCGCGTCGGCCAGCCCTTCCCAGTCCTCTTGCTGCGAGTAGACGTCGGTCAGGCCGTCGTAGTCGCCGAGCTTGAGGTACTCGTCGCGCAGGATGCGCAGCGCCTTCGGGTAGCCGGGGCGCAGCTCGAGGATGCGGCGCCACGTCTCGATCGCCTTGAGCGAATCGGAGAGGCGCGACTCGTAGAGCGCGCCCAGCTTCTCGAGGAGCTTGACCTTCGCCTCGTCGCCGTCGGCCTGATTGACGCGGTAGGAGAGCACGCGCGCGAGGGTCGCGAAGTCCTTGTCGCGCTCGGCCTGCTTCTCGAGCGCGTCGAGCGCGCCGGGGGCGTGCGGATCCTCGTCGAGCAGCTCCCAGTAGAGCGCGATGGCGTCGGGTCCCCGGTCGAGGCGCTCGGCGGCGAGCTTCGCCATCTCGATCGTCAGCTCGCGCTTCTGATCCGGGGTGGCGTGCGCGCGCATCGAGCCGAGCAGGTCGAACAGCGGCTTGAACGCGCGGCGCTTCTGGTAGAGCTCGCGCAGGCGCGCGGTGGCCTCTTCGTCGTCGGGCTTCTGCGCGTGCAGCTGCTCGTACGCCTCGACTGCGTTCTGCACGTTGGAGAACTTCTCGAGCCACTGGCGCGCGACCGAGCGCCAGAGCTCCGCCTTCACGACCGGGTCGGTCTCGAGCTCCGCGAGCCGCGCCTGCGCGCCGACGAGATCGCGGGGGCGGTTGAGCGACTCGAAGATGCGCACCTGTTCGCGCACCGCCTCGAGGTTGTTCGGGTCGAGCTGGACCAGCTGGTTGAGGATGGGGACGAGCGCCGTGTCCTGCCTGGTGTGGTCGCGGTGCAGCGTCATGATCTCGACGAGCACGGGCAGGCGCGCGAGATCGTTGGCGGGGAGACGATCGAGCTGACCGCGCAGGAGGTCGACGAGGGCCGGCCACGCCTCGGTGCTGTAGTAGAGCCGCCGCAGCGACTCGCGCGCCTCCACGTTGGCGGGATCGCCGCGGACCACCTGCTTCCAGTGCTCGATCGCCTTGCCGGCGCCCTGCGTCTCCTCCGAGAGCTTCGCGAGCTCGGAGGCGATCGACTGGCGCTCCTGCCCTTCGCCGAGCGCGCGCTGCGCGTCGGTGAGGATGCCGACCAGGCGCGCTTGCTCGCCGCGCGCGGGGAGCAGCTCGCGGAAGAAGGCGAGCATCGCGGGGTGCGCGGGCTCGGCCTTGCGGATCTTCTCGAACCAGGGCTCGGCGAGCTCGGGCTTGCCGCGCATGCGCCAGTTCGTCATCGCGATCTGCAGGTAGAGCTCGCTCGCCTTTCCGGGCCGCAGACGCGCCTTGAGCGCGTCCTCGTAGAGCGCGACGACGCGATCCCACTGCTCCTGCCTGCCGAGGTGATCGACCAGGAAGCCGATGGCCTCGTCGTGCCCAGGCGCCCCCTCGAGCACCTTCTCGTAGGCGGCGGCGGCGCCGGCTTCGTCGTTCAGCTTGCGCAGGCGGATGCGCGCGAGGCGGATGCGCGCGGCGAGGCGGGCGTCCTTTTCGACCGCGTTCTGCGCGACCGAGTCGAGCACCTTGGCGGCGTCGGCCCAGCGACCGTCGGCGCGGTAGAGGCGCTCGAGCAGCCCGGCGGACTCTGTGCGCGACGGATCGAGCGCGCGCGCCTCCTCGAGGCGCTCGATGATCACCGCGCGCGTGGCGGCGATCTCCTTCTTCTTCCCCTCGAGGCCGTAGCGGAACGCCGTCTGCGCGGCGGAGTAGAGCATCGCCGCCTGCGGCTCGGGCTTGCCGGCCATGCGCTCGGCGGCGTCCATCAGCTCCTTGACCTGATCGGGCCAGTGGGCCTTCTCGGCCTGGATCGCCTCGATCTTCGCCGTGACCGAGGCGTCGGGGCGCAGCTTGGCGAGCCGCTTGAACGCGCCGAGCGCCCCCTTGGCGTCGTCGAGGACCTCGTTGAGCACGCGCGCGAGCTCGGCCTGGAGGTCGGCCTCGCGTGGGGTCGCGTCGGCGATCACGATCTCGAGCTCGAGGAGCTTGGCGACCGCCTCGTCTTCGTTCCGCTCGGCGTGCTCACGCCGCGCGGCCTCGAGCAGATCGAGCAGCGCGTCACGCGACATGCCCGCGCCGGACGGGTCGGTGGCCGCGTCCTGCAGCTCGGTCCACGCCCCGTCGTCGTCGGGGTCTTCCTGCAGCTTGCCGAGGGCTCGACGGATCGTCAGATCGCTCATCGTTTCTCCGAGACGCTCGCTCTCGAGGGGGGGCGGCGCGCGCGCCGCGCGCCTGTGTCGACGTGTCGAAGGGGGCGACTCCCTCGCTCGCCAAGCCCGCGGCCGCACCGCACCGCTCCCGGAGGACGAGCGCAGAGCGGAAACCGCCCTGCACGCGGGGTATTTCGAGCCAACTGCGGCGGGGAGCCTACACCGTTTGGTTTGCGTGGTGGGGGCGATTCCTGCCGCAGCGCGCCGACGGCGACCCACGCAGGACACCTCCCGGACGTGGCGGCCCTGGAGCGCTACTGGGGCTCCTGCGCCCAGTGGAGCTCGAGGCTCCCGAGCGGGCCCGCGAAGCGCAACGTGATGGCCCCGGCCTCGGGGGCGACGGTCGGCCCCTCGGCGGTCTTGGTCGGAAAGCGGATGCGGAACGCCTGGCGCCAGACCGAAGTGTAGGGAAAATACGTCTTCTCGAGCACGCTGGGTTTGCGGATCGCGATGATCTCGGTGGGCGCCGTGACGTGCCCCTTGTCGTCGGCGAGGCGCACTACCCACGCGGGGTTCTGGCGCGAGATGTCGGAGTCCTGCGGTCGGTTGCCGTAGAGCGCGACGTAGAACTGATGGAACTGGCGCGTGTCGTCGAGCGCCTGCTCGAGCAGATCGCGGCGCTGCGGGATCGAGAGCCGGTAGTCCTCTGCGTAGCGCACGACGTACGCCCAGCGGAACTCCCAGGATTCGAAGGTCGCGTTGACCGAGAGGACGTCGTCGACGCCCTGCAGCGAGTAGAGGCGCTCGGCGCGCGTCCAGCGGCGGAGGATCTCGTCGTAGTCGGCGGCGACGTACTCGCGGGGCCCTTCGCGGAGCGTGACGGCCGGAGCGCCTCCGCACGCGGCGGCGCCGAGCGCGCACGACAAGAGGATGGTCGAGGCGAGGACGGCGCGGCGCACGTTCATCCTCGCGCGGCGAGCGCGGCGATGCGGCGCGCGGGCGCCGACTGGACGTGGGTGATGGCGACGGCGAGCGCGTCGGCGGCGTCGGCGCGGATCGGCTCTCGCAGGCGGAGCATCGCGCCGACCATCCTCGCGACCTGCTCCTTGTCGGCCCTGCCGTTCGCGGCGACCGCGCGCTTGACCGTCGCGGGGGGGTACTCGAACACGGCGACGCCGGCGCGGTGCAGCGCGAGCAGCACGACGCCGCGCGCGTGCCCGAGCTTGGCGGCCGCCGACGCGTCGCGCGCGAAAAAAATCGACTCGACGCCGCACTCGCCGGGCACGAACTCGGCGAGCACCGCGCGCACGCCGTCGTCGAGGACGCCGAGCCGGGCGGCGAGCGGCTGATCGGTCGGGGCGTCGACCACCCCGTGGGCGACGTGCGCGATGCGCGTGCCCGCCACCGACACGACGCCCCAGCCGAGGTGCCGCGTGCCGGGGTCGATGCCCATGACGATCATCGCGGACCCAAGATAGCAGCGAACCCGCGCACGCGCGCTGGGCGCGTGACGCGGGTTCGGGGAACGGCCGCTCGCTCGCGCGCGCGGCTCGGCGCGGGGCGCTACCCCTCGAGCTTGGCCATCTCCTCGTCGCTGATGTCGAAGTCGGCGTAGACGTTCTGGACGTCGTCGTGATCGTCGAGCACGTCGGCGAGCCTCATGCACAGCTCGGCGTCGCGGCCGGCCACTTCCTTCTTGTTCTTGGGCACGAAGCCGATCTTCTGGGAGGTCGGCGTGATGCCGGCGCCCTCGAGCGCCTTGCCGACCGCGTCGAGCTGGTCGGCCGGCGTCGTGATCGACCAGAGCTCGCCGTCGTCGCTGTAGTCGTCGGCGCCGGCGCCGACCGCGAGCTCCATGAGTTTGTCTTCGTCGGCGGCGTCGCGGTTGATCTCGATGAGCCCCTTGCGATCGAACGCCCACGCGGCGGTGCCGGATTGCCCGAGCGTCGCGTTGTTCTTCTCGAAGACCTTGCGCAGCTCGGCGACCGTGCGGTTCTTGTTGTCGGTCAGCGTCTCGACCAGGAAGAGCGTGCCGCCGGGGCCGGTGCCCTCGTACATCACCTCTTCGTAGCTCGACCCCTCGAGCTCGCCGGTGCCGCGCTTGATGGCGCGCGTGATGTTGTCGGCGTTCATCGCCGCGGCCTTCGCGGTCGCCACCGCCTTGCGCAGGCGCGGGTTCGCGTTGACGTCGCCTCCACCCATCCGGGCAGCGACCTGGATCTCCTTGATCACTTTCGTCCACAGACGCCCGCGCTTGGCGTCGGTGGCGCCCTTCTTGTGCTTGATGGTCGCCCACTTGGAATGCCCGGACATGGGCGCGGAACGTAGTCGCCTCGGCCGCCGCGAGACAAGGGGCTGCGCGCTGGACCGATTCGCGTACAGTCGCAGCCGATGGACCGAGAGGCGGGGGCGCCGGCCGACGCCCGACCGGAGGCGAGCCTCGGGCGCGCCGACGCGGCCGTGCTGTTCGTCGCGGCGGCCCTCGGGGCGGCGTTTCGGCTCGTGCCGCTCGCGAGCCCTGACCTGCTCTGGCAGGCGCGCGCCGGCGATCTCGTGCTCGCCACCGGCCGGCGGCTCAACACGGACGCGTTAACCCTGGCGCTGCGGGGCCGCCCCATCCGCGACTACGAGCCCCTCTGGGAGGCGATCGTCGCGCTCGCCGATCGGACGCCCATCGGCCTCGCCAGCCTGTGGGGCGCGAACGTCGTCCTCGCCGCGCTCGCGTTCGTCGCGGCGGCCCACCTGGCCAGCACGCAGCTCGCGGCCGCGTGGGCGAGGGCGTGCGGCGCGGCGCTGGTCGCGTTGGCCGTCTCGCGACACCTCGAGCTGCGCGGCGAGCTCGCGCCGGTCGTAGCGATCGTCGTCGCGCACGGCCTGCGTCGCGGCGGCGCGACGCGATGGCGGAGGCTCGCGCCGATCGGGCTCGCGCTGATCGCGGCGCCCTTTCATCGGCTCGCGTGGCTCGTCTCGGTGGTGCCGCTCGCGTGGGCGATCGACTCGCTCGTGCGAGGCGCGCGCGCTCGCGGCAGCGGGCGGCGACGCGCCCATCGGATCGCCGCCGGAGACGTCGCCGTCGCGCTGCTCAGCGTGGCGACCTTCGCGCTCGTGATGCCCGGCGCGCTGCGCGATTCGCTGCCGACGACGTCGATCACGTTCGCGCCGCACCTCGTCGACGGCTTCACGCCGTGGGCCGCCTACCGGCACCGCGACGACGCGATCCCGCTGATCACGATGGCGGTGACCACGTTCGCGCTCGCCGGCGCCGCGCTCGCGGCCCGCGAGCACCGCGCGAACTTCGCCGACGCAGCGCTGCTGCTGCTGCTCGCGCTCCCGGGGCTGCGTTGGGTCCGCTTCGTGGCGATGCCGCTCTTGGCGACGCTGCCGTGGTCCATCGCGTTCGTCGCGACGGTCTTCGAGCGCGGCCTCGGCCGATCCCGGGCGTGGCTCCGCGGATCGGTCGCGACGGCGACGACGCTCGCCGTGCTCGCGATCGCCGCAATCGGCGTGGCGCAGTGGGGCGTCGGCGCGCGGGTCGGCGGCTACGACTTCCGCAATCAGCCCGTGCACGCCGTCGAGTGGGCGCGCACGCACGCTCCGCACGCGCGGCTGTTCCACACCTACAACCAGGGCGCGTACCTGATCTATCGCCGGTGGCCCGAGGTCGGCGTCGTGATCGACGCGCGGGCGGCCGACGTCTACCCCGACGAGTACGCGGCGCGCTACTACGAGGTGCTCGCCGATCCCTCGCGCTTCGCGGCGTTCGCGCGCGACGAGCGGCTCGATCTCGCGATGCTCCTCGGCACCAACCAGAGCAGCGAGCCGCTCGCGAAATCGCTCGCCCAACGCGGCTGGCAGCTCGTGTACGGCGACGAGATGGCGCGGATCTTCGCGCCCGGCCCCGAGCTGCCCAGGCACGCACGGCCGCTCAAGAGGTGAGCGACGCCGCGCGCGGAGAGCGCAAAGACGCGACGAGGGGGAGCGATCGGCGCCCCCCCTCGTGATCGACGACCGATCTGCGCCGGGCTCTCAGCCGCCCGACGGCGCCGGCCTCGGCGTGCCGAAGATCGACGCGGGCTTGCGCTTCTCCTTCGCCTCACGCGCCTTGTCGGCGTAGGTCGGGATGTAGACCTTCTCGCGACGAGGCAGCGGGCGCCCCTCGAGGATCGCGTCGATCTCGCTCCCCTCGACCGTCTCGCGATCGAGCAGCGACTCGGCCAGCCGATCGAGCTGCTCCTTGTGCTCGGAGAGCGACGACTTGGCGAGCGTGTACTGGTCCATGACGATGCGGCGCACCTCGTCGTCGATGAGCTTCGCCGTGTTGGCCGAGTAGGTCGCGTGGTGGGTCGCCATCTCGCGGCCGAGGAACGGGTTCTCCTCGTTCTCGCCATAAGCGAGCGGCCCAAGCACCTCGCTCATGCCCCACTCGGTGACCATCTTGCGGGCCATGTTGGTGGCCTGCTTGATGTCGTTGCCGGCGCCGGTGGTGAGCTGCCCGAAGGTGAGCTCCTCGGCGACGCGCCCGCCCATCAGGACGGCGATGCGCGCCTTGGCGTACTCCATCGAGTAGGTGTGACGATCCTCTTCCGGCAGCTGCTGGGTGACGCCGAGCGCCGGGCCGCGCGGGATGATCGTGACCTTGTGCACCGGGTCGGTGTTCGGGGCGAGCAGCCGCGCGACGAGCGCGTGCCCCGCTTCGTGCCAGGCCGTGGTGCGGCGCTCGAGCTCGCTGATGACCATCGATCGGCGCTCACCCCCCATGAGCACCTTGTCCTTCGCCATGTCGAAGTCGGACATGGCGACGGCTTCCTTGTCCTGCCGCGCGGCGAGCAGCGCCGCCTCGTTGACGAGGTTCTCGAGGTCGGCGCCGACCATGCCGGGCGTGCCGCGCGCGAGGATGTCGAGCTCGACGTCGGGCGAGAGCGGGGTCTTCTTGGTGTGGACCTTGAGGATCTCGAGCCGCCCCTTGATGTCGGGGCGCGGCACGATGATGCGGCGGTCGAAGCGCCCCGGGCGCAGGATCGCCGGGTCGAGGACGTCGGGGCGGTTGGTCGCCGCGATGATGATGACCCCTTCGTTCGACTCGAAGCCGTCCATCTCGACGAGCAGCTGGTTGAGCGTCTGCTCGCGCTCGTCGTGGCCGCCGCCGAGGCCCGCGCCGCGGTGACGACCGACCGCGTCGATCTCGTCGATGAAGATGATGCAGGGTGCGTGCTTCTTGGCCTGCTCGAACAGATCGCGCACCCGGGAGGCGCCGACACCGACGAACATCTCGACAAAATCCGAGCCGCTGATGGTG
>JAJXTK010000190.1 GCA_021783935.1 Myxococcales bacterium
CCGCCGAGGTGGTTGCAGCCGTCGTCGCGCTCGGGATTGCGCGCGTCGATCTCGCGCGCGAGCAGCCCGCGCAGCTCCTCGCGACGCTGGAGCCACATCGGAAGCTCCTCGAGCGGCTCGCCGTCGATGGCGAGCTCCTCGGTGAGCTGCGACGACGAGTCCGCGAGGAGGCGCGCGCCACGGCGCAGCAGCGCTTGGCGCGGGCAACGAGCGCGCTCGACGAAGGTCGCCTCGCGGAGGCGCGCGCCGAGATCGCCGCGACGCTCGGCGATCGCGAGCTCGTCGACGGCGAGCTGCGAGACGCGGCCAAGAGAGCGCTGTCGGCGGTCGAGATGCGCGAGCGCAGCCTCGCCAACCACGGCGCCATCGAAGCGGCATTCGGGCTCGTAGATCCCGTTGCGGCACGCGCCGCGCTCGTCGCTCTGCTCGCGCGCTTGAACGTAGACGACGAGCAGGCTGCCTGCGCAAGCGCGCTGCGCGAGGTCGAAGCGCGTGTCGTCGCGGCTTATCGGATCGAGTCCGCAACCGGTCCAGGCCCGGACGGCGAGCTCTGGCCGTTCCTCACAGAAGCATCCAGCGCGGAGGCTCCGGCGTTCGTCGCATCGCCCGACGGAGCACTCGCGTTTCTGGCGACGAGCTTCGCCGACTGGCTCTTCGTCCACGCGGTCGACCTCCGCGCCGGCGCCGTCGTCGCGCGAGCCTCGCTGCGCCTGCCGAGCGCGATCGGGACGATCCGTCAGCAGGTTCTCGTCGACGGTGTGCTGTGGGTCGCGGGGACGACGGGCGCGGTCCTTGGGCTGCGCGTCGAAGCGCGCGAGGCGAGCCACGCGCGTTTCGACGTCTTGCCGATCGCATGGAGAGGCGCTACGCACGCGCCCGGCGAGATCGTCGACGGCGTCCAGCTCGCGGGGCGTGGCTCGAAGCTCTGGCTCGAAGTTCGTCGCGGAGACGACACCCGCACGACCGTGACCGACCTGCCGTCGGGCGAGCGCCGCGAGGTCGGGGCTCTGTCTCCGATCGGCGTCCTCGACGATCGCGAGAGGCCCGCGATCGTATGCAACTGCTTCCGCGATCGGAGCGTGAACCTCTGCTCGCCGACCGGCGGCGTGCTGCGCAAGCTCGCGGAGCCAGGCGACGAAGGGCTCGTCGTAGCTTCGGCGGCCGCCGACCCGCGCGGCGGCGAGGGGCTGGCGCTGCTCGTATACGAGCCGGAGACCGACCGCGATGCGGAGCTGTGGCTGGGTACGGGCGCATCGCCGGATCCGACGGCCTCACGACGGCCGATCCCGGGGCTCGATCCAAGGCGGATCCACGTCTTGGTCTCGATGGCGAGCACTCGCTCGTTCGCGGTGCTCGCGTCGCCGGGCGAGCAGAGCGAGTGGCACCACTCCCTGGATGGTGCGGAATTCACGCTCCAGCCTGTCTCGCTCGATTCCGTCGTCGTGCAGGACCTCGGGGCGCGCCACGCGTGGGCCCTCACGAGCCATGCGCGCGGGATCGCCTGTCATCCGCTCGACGTAGGGCTCCCGCGCGAGCTCGGCGCGCTCACGGGGGCGACGCGAGCGGCCGCGCGGCGCTTCACCTGGGCGGCGCCGAGGCCGATGATGCGCTGCAAGTGGGTGCGCGGCCCCGTCCGAGCTCACGCGCTCGCGCTCACCGCTGAGCGAAGCTCACGCCGTGCCGACCGGAGCCTCTCGGCGTTCAGGAAGCTCGCGAGCCTGGCGCCAACGGACGGCGAGCACGCAGCCGCCGTGCTCAGCGCAGCGGACGACGCGCTGCCGACCGCGAGCCTCGACGAGCTCGCCTTGGATCTCGCGTCGCGACATCTAGGCTCGCCGGTCGTACGGCTCTTCGAGGCCGAGGCCCACCTGGGCGCGCGGAGGTTCGCGGAGGCGCGCGCGGCGATCGAGGCGGCGGCGCACGCGACTGCGGAGGCCGAGCCGGAGGAACAGCAACATCGGCTGCACCTGCTCGCCATCCTGGAGCTCCAAGTCGGTGACGTGGGCGCGGCGTCGCGCGCGATTCGCGACGCCCAATCGCTCGAGGGCGAGTGCGCGCTCGACGGGCTCGCCGCGCTCATCGCGGGGCTCGAGGGCGCCTCGGCGAGCCCCTCGGACGACGAACGCTCGGCGCTCTCGACCCTCCTGCAGCTCGTGCGAGCAGCGGACGTTCGGCTCGGCGCCGGGGACGCGAAGGGCGCAGTCGACATCCTGGAAGTCGACATCGTCTCGTTCGCCGAGGAGCTGCAGACGAGAGCGCGCCTCGCGGAGGCATGGCTCGCAATCAACGCGATCGACGCGCTCACCCGCATCCGCAAGAGGGTGGCGCTGTCGTCGTTCCTCGCCGGGATGGCCGAGCGACCAGAGTTTCAGCGCCGGTTGCCGCTCGGTGCTGCCGGCTGGGACGACACGCGGCTCGACGAGGTCGCCCGCCACGCGCGCGCCTGGCTCGACGAGCCACGGAGCGCCGAGCAGTGAGCGGCGGCTGCGCAGGGAATGCCATGATTGCATCGTGCGGCAGGCCGATACGCAGCGGGAAGCATCCAGCGCCTGCCGGACGCCGAGCGCCGCCAGGACACCGGCGAGGAGCAGCGCGCCGGCGTAGCGCGTCGGATGCTCGTCGCCCCGCTCGGCAGCGGCTCACCGGGCGCGAGCTCCTCGTCCTGCGATTGGGGTGCCTCGTCGGCCTCGGCGGACGGCTCGGCAGCGATGGGTGCCGCGTGAGCCGGCGCGGCGAGCGGCGCCCTTGCGGCTTCGCACGCACTCGCGCGAGCGGCATCGGCGCGATCGTCGTCGGACGACTCGCGCGGGCTCGCCGTCGTCTCTGCGCTCGGCTGCGAGCGAGCTTGCAGCTGCGCAGGGCTCTCGAGCGCCACCTGCTGCGCACGCTTCTCCGTCATCGCAAGGAGCTCGCGAGCCACGATCGGAGGCGCAACCCCGAGCTCGGCCGCGAGCGCTCGCTGGCTCATCCCCTGGGCGCGCCTCTCAGCCAGCACCGTCCGCATGCGGCTCGACATCGCACGCGGCCGACCCGCGGGCCGATCACGCACGACTTCAGCGATGCCCCCGGCCCGGAGGCGCGCTCGCACCTTGCACAGCAACCCGTGGCTCACGCCGCAGAGCGAACGGCGCTCCGCGTCCTTCACCTTCGCCCGCAGCAGTGACGCGATCGCGACGTCGCGCCCCGCGTTTTCCCCGATCTCGTAGACGAGCACCGGCAGGCCGCGCATCCGCAGCTCGATGAGCTGGCCGCTCTGGTGACGCTCGAACACCGGTCGAATGGCATCTTCGCGAAGAGTGGAGCTCGACGTGGACGGATCTGCGGTCTCTCTGGACGCCATTCACGGCGAGGCGTCGGCGCAGAGCGGCGTCGTGGTGCTGATGGCGAGCGCCGCTTCCTCAGTCGTGCAAGGGCCCCACGCAGGCCCCGCCGGCGTCAGGGCCCCGGACACACTGAAGGCCGTTCCGGCCGCGGCCTTCACGCAACTGTGCATGGTCGGGCCGTCTGCCCCTGGCAGACACGCGAGCAGCGTTTCCGGACCCAAGCAGTTCCCCGAAAGGTCGACCGGGCGACCGAGTGCCTCGACGCACCCGGTAGAGCACGCGCCTCCCGACAGCACGCACTCGCTCATTTCGTCGACGACCGTGTCACCCAAGCAGCTGTCGCCGGGGGGCGCCGTCGCGCATGTGGCGTCGGTCGCAGTCTCAGCAGGTGGCGTTGTTGAGGGGCTCGATCCGTAGCACGCCGCAAGGGTCAGAGGGAGAAAGTACAAGACGCTAGTGCGCATCGTAGTGTCCTTCGTTAGCTGTTGTACGTGTACCACGTTCCGTCCCGAGGTACGTTGAGGGATAGTTAGTAACGCAATGCTTGAGTTTGACCACGTAGCTAGTACTACTGTGTCGGAAGTTTGGCCCCTGGTTCCAGGCTGATTTCTACGAGGCTCATGCTCGCGCAGCTCCCGCCCGACAGCCAGGAGCGCCTCGAGACGTTCTTCGCGGAGATCGGCACGATCGTCCGCCACAAGAAGAAGCGGGCGAGCTTCGCGATGTACGCGCTCGGGCTACTCGGGACGGGCGAGCCCAAGAGCTTCGAGCCGATCGCGATGCAGTTCTGCACCGAGCCGGAGCAGGCCGACGCGATCGGTCGTCGTCGCGATTCGACGCGTCGTGATCCGCTGGCCGCCGCGCTGTCCGTGTTGTCGACGACCGCACGTACCCAACCCCGGTTGAAACCGGGGCCTCGAGGGGAAAGCCCCTGCGGGGCTTGGAGCTTGCGGATCACCGCGCACGAGGCGCAGGCGCAACTCGGCATCAGGCACCGACGATGGTGGTCCATGGCCGACGCCTCCGCCCGCGTGCTCGTTCACCTCGTGTGGGCCGTCTACGATCGCCAACCCACGCTCATGCAGTCGCGCGATGCGCTGCTCCACGATCTCCTACATGCGGAGTCGGCGAAGTTGCGCTCGACGCTCATGGCCGTCGGAAACGCGGACGACCACGTGCACGTCCTCGTCGATCTCCACCGCACCGTCGCGCTCGCCACGCTGGTCCAGCAGCTCAAGGGCGCGACCGCGCACGCGTGGAACATCGAGCGGCACGAGCCCTGGCTTCGTGGCAGCTGCGCGAAGCAAGCTGGGAGCCCCCGCAGGGGGCTTGACGCTCGAGACCCCGGTTTCAACCGGGGGTCGAAGGACGGCGCCGCGACGACTTCACCGCCGCCCAATCTCTGATCCACCGCCGGCGCGTTCCCGGATCCACCCCCCATCTCTCTCCGCATCCCGCGCGCTGAAGGCGACGAATCGACACAGTAGTACTAGGACCCGTTCACGGGTAGCGCCGACGTAGGCGTCGGCATCGGCATCGGCATCGGCAGCGGTGGCGGTGGCGGTTCCGGCACCAGCATCCTGAGCTGGAGATGGGGCCGTCGAGGCGTCGCGGGCCAGATTTTGGGCAGTAGCGCTAGTCGCGCGATGCGCCTCCCCTCGGCGCATCGCCTTTTGACTCGCCGCCGAAGCCGGTGTCCTGGTTCCGCTGATGATCTTCGCCTCGATCACCGCGTGGGTGCTCGGGCCTCGCTGGCTCAAGCTGTGGCACGAGCAGCGGCTGCGCGAGATCGAGGCCCGCGGAGCGGCGCTGCGCGCGCTGCCCGGCACGCGAGCGAGCTCGTCTTCTTGCCGCGCGATCTCCGGATCGTCACCGAAGGGCCGCTGCGCCTGCGCACCTCCGGGTGGGGCCGATACAGCGTGGCCCATGCAGCAGCACCGAGCGCAAGTCTGGTAGAAGTCGTCGATGAGCTTCTCCGAGCGTAGTTGGTACGCCGCGACGTGACGGGCGCCGGTGGGCCGAGCAAGGTGCGTGTGCCGCTCCACCCGCAAGACTCGCCGACCCAGACGTTCGGCTGCCGCACGACCCCGCACACCTGCCGCAGGAACGGCCTCCCCGTCTGCGCGCTCGTTCGGCCCGACGGGCTCTGCCTCGCGCCCCCGGCCACCTGGAAGAAGCGGTACGCGGAGCTGATCGCGAAGCTGGACGAGCGGGGGTGAGGCGGGACGTCTCGAGGGCTGGCCCCCGGAGCGAATGCCGAACGCGGATTGAGCGATCGGCGACGGAATTGGCCATGGGGCCGGCCGTGTCGTCCTCCCGCCCTCGTCGTCGAGCCTCCCGCCGAGCGCCGGTGCGCGACCGCGCGCTGCGTGACCGATGCGCCGCCGTCGTCGAGCAGGGGGCTCACGAGCTGTGGTCCCGATCGCATCGACGCGGGCGCCGCGTCGGACCTCGCGCGCGCTGCCGCAGCTTCACGGAGCCGAGGTGGCTGGGTTCGTGGCGGGGACCGTCGCGGCCCTCGTCCTGCACCCGCATCGGCAACGGCACCGGCACCGGCACCGGCACCGGCAACGGCAACGGCAACGGCAACGGCATCGGCACCGGCACCGGCACCGGCACCGGCAGCGGCACCGGCAGCGGCACCGGCATCGGCATCGGCACCGGCGGCTCCGGCATCCCACAAGTCCGGGCCTGCGGGAGGGGTCCCTCGGCAACCGGGGGCCCATCCAGCCCCCGCGTACCCACGCGGCGGCTCCGTCAGCGACCGGCCTTGCCCCGACGCACCACGAGGGCGCCGAGCTTCGCGGTCTCGATCCACCCTTCGACCGTCACGTCGTCGTCGACCGCCGCGATGACATAGGACCAGTTGCCACGGGGAGCGCCCGCGACGCGCCCGTACCCCTCGCGCATGAGCGTCGCGCGGACGACGCCAAGCTGCTGCAGCTCCGAGCCCGCGGGCAGCTTGTGGAGCGGCAGCGCCTCGAGGTCCTTCGCGTGGAGCGCCATCGGTCCTTCGACGTCGCCGACGCTGCCGAGAAGGCCGAGCCCGCCGTACCCTTCGTCGTCCTTGCGCGGCTCGCGCGACGGGATCCAGCCTAGCAAATAGGGGCCTCCACCAGCCGCCACGAGGTCGAACGCCCCTTCGCGCTTCAACCACACGACGACGAAGCCCCAGTCGGTCGCCGGCAGAACGTGCAGCGGCTTGCCGCCGGGCGCGTCGAGCAGCACGAGGGACGCTCCCTTCTCGATGTCTAGGAGGCGCGTCCCCTTCGGAAAGTCCTCCTCGTCGGGCTCGCCGTAGGCGTGGGCGACCGTCGGATCCTCGGCGCTACCAGCGTGGCGCTTCGGGGGCGTGGCGTTGCACAGGAGCGACGTCGGCACCTCTGCTTCGAAGGGGATCGTGCGGAACTGATCCGCCAAGCGCATACCGTCCGCGTAGGTGCGCTGGCGGACTACGACCTCGCCGCCGACGCGCACCCGGTCGCCCTGCACCGTGGACCGAAGCGAGAGGAGATTGCCATTGCCGGCGTAGAAGTGAGCTCCAATCGGCGCCGGCGTACAGGCGAGAACGCCGAGGTCGACGAGCTTCACGACGCCCGACACCCGAATGCCGCCGTCGATCTCGACGACGGCCTCGTCGTCACGGACCTCGCGGACGCGAAGCGGGAGCTCCGACCGCGGAAAGGCTAGGCGCACGCTTCGATCCTCTTCGAGGCGCAGCACCGTTCTCGAGGTCGCGACGACGTGGTTCGGCAGCGCCCGCGGCTCTGGCGAATGCGAGGGTGCGTGCGCGGGATCGCTGCGCACAGCGCACCCGGCGACCGATGTGACCAGCAGTGCGAAGGCGACCGGAAGGGTGCGCGGCAGCATCGCGACCGACGTACGGCCCCGCGGCACTGGGCGTCAACCTGCCCGAGGGGAGGGACCTCCAACCGTATCGACCTGCGCACTCGAAATTGCCTCGGCAACCTCGCTGCGATCCGCGAAGGCCGCATCGGTCGCCCACGCCCTGCTCGCCCTTGATTCGACTCGCCGCGCGCCCCCTGGCGGCAGCGGGCCACGCTCTCTTCGTGTTCGGCATGCTTCGGCTCGATCAGCTCGACCGCGAGGCGCCTGTCGAGCTCGCCCCTTCGGGTGGAAATGGGACCGTGAAGGTGACGCTGAAGACGACGCTCCCCACTGGCTCGTGGTTGTACGCGCTCGGCATCGTGCCTGCGGGCGCGCTCGAGGCGAACGAGGCGCTCATCACGGGCGCCGGCGCCGGCGCGCGCTACAGCGTGTCGCCGCCCGCTGGTCGGGCGCTGGCGTCGAGACCGGCGCGACGATCACCGTCATTCGAGCGACGGGGCGCGTCGCGGTGGCGCGCCGGTCGGTCGACGCTACCCTTCCGTACCGATGCGCGTTCCGACGATCGTCCTGTCGCTGACGCTCCTCGCGTGTTCGAGCTCGTCGGACCTCGTGTCCTCTTCCGTCGACGCCGGCACCGACACGCTCTCGGCGCTCGACGGCGCGGACGCAGCGTTGGCGAACGACGCCGACGCGCTGGCCGACGCCGCCGACGCGAGCGAAGCCTGCTTCGTCGGCACGGTCGGCGTCCATGGCCAGTGCATGACGACCTCCGCGTGCGCTTCGCTCGGCCCATACGTCTCGACACCCGGCTACTGTCCTGGGCCGGCCGACGTCGAGTGCTGCACCAAGGCGCCGAACGTCGCCGACGACCCGCCGATCCCGAGCGGCTGGAAGCTCATGTCGCAGTCGCAGGTGACGACCGACATGACCACGTGGGCCGTCGCGATCCTGCACGACCCGGTCACGTACCCGATGTTCTCGACGACGACCAAGACGTGCGGGACGCAGCTCGTGATGGCGCGCGTGGAGTGGCATCCACCCGACTTCCAAAACTCGGTCGTTCACCGAGGCGTGACGCTCTACGTCCCGGCGTAAAGGAGCGGCTCGACGCTGGTGCGCCGAATCTCGGTCCACTACGTCGGCACGCTGACCGACGGCACGAGGTTCGACAGCTCGGGGGATCGCGGCAAGCCGTTCGACTTCACGTTCGGCACCGGCATGGTGATCAAGGGGTGGGACCTCGGCCTCGTCGGCATGAAGGTCGGAGGGCGTCGCACGCTGACGATCCCGCCGGGCCTCGCATACGGCGACAACGGCGCTCCGCCGAAGATCCCGCCCAAGGCGACGCTCGTGTTCGACGTCGAGCTGCTCGACGTGAGGCCGCCGAAGCGGTGAGGCTCGCATGAAGGCCCACTCGTCGTGCTCCGTCCGCGGTCGCGCGCGCGCGCTCCGGCGCGTCGCTGAGCTGCTCGAGAGCGGCCACGTCTGGGTGGTCGACGCCGACATCGAAGCGTTCTTCGACACCATCGACCACTCGCTGATGATGAGCGACGTCGAGAAGGTCGTGAGCGACGGTGCGGTGCTGGACCTCGTCGCGCGCATGCTCAAGCAGCGCGTGCTGGACGAGATGAAGCTGTGGACGCCGGAGCTGGGAACCCCGCAAGGGGCGGTGATCTCGCCGCTGTTGGCGAACATCTACCTCCATCCGGTCGACGTCGCGCTCGGCGACGGAGGCTTCGAATTCGTGCGCTACGCGGACGACCTCGTCATCCTCTGCCGCAGCGAAGACGAGGCTCGTCGCGCGCTGGAAGCGCTCCAGCGCGCGATGGCGGAGCGAAAGCTGAAGCTGCACCCGGAGAAGACGCGGCTCGTCGACGCCAGCCAACCCGGCGGCTTCGACTTCCTCGGCTACCACTTCGAGTGCGGTCGACGCTCGCCCCGCAAGAAGAGCCTCGCCAAGCTACGCGACAACGTGCGCGCTCGAACGCGGCGGACCAACGGCCACAGCCTCGAACGCATCATCGAGTCACTGAACCCGGTGCTGCGTGGCTGGTTCCAGTACTTCAAGCACAGCTACTTCCAGGTCTTCGCGCCCCTCGACTCGTGGGTGCGGATGCGACTTCCAAGCATCCTGCGCAAACGTCGCGGCGGGCACGGAGCCGGGCGCGGGCTCTCGAACATTCGATGGCCCAACGCCTTCTTCGCTGAGCTCGGGCTGTTCACGATGACCACGGCCTGGGTCGCGGCGCGCCGGTCCCGATGAGGAAACCGCCGACTGGAGAGCCGGATGCGGGAAAACCGCCAGTCCGGTTCGGTGGGAGGGGGCGCCCCGGAAATGGGGCGCCTCCTACCCCAGATACGCTCGAGACCCCGGTTTCAACCGGGGGTCGAAGGACGGCGGCGCGGGGATCGCGTGAACGGATACGATGCCGGAGCCGAAGCCGAAGCCGAAGCCGAAGCCGAAGCCGAAGCCGAAGCCGAAGCCGCTGCCGAAGCCGCTGCCGAAGCCGCCGCCGAAGCCGCCGCCGAAGCCGCCGCCGAAGCCGCCGCCGAAGCCGAAGCCGCTGCCGAAGCCGCTGCCGAAGCCGCTGCCGAAGCCGCCGCCGAAGCCGAAGCCGCTGCCGCTGCCGAAGCCGCCGCCGAAGCCGAAGCCGCTGCCGCTGCCGAAGCCGCCGCCGAAGCCGAAGCCGCTGCCGCTGCCGA
>JAJXTK010000191.1 GCA_021783935.1 Myxococcales bacterium
CGCCGACGCCGACGCCGACCGGCTCGCCCGCGACGGCGCGCCGGCGATCGAGCACCTCTCGTCGGCGGTCGTCGACGCGCGCTCGCTCTGGCACGACCTCGCCCTTGACGCGACCCCCGACGGCGCGGTGCAGCGCGCGAAGATCGACGCGAGCCTGCGCGCGGTCGACGAGGAGCTCGACGGATACTTCGCGCTGGCCACGTCGCCGGAGGACTCGGCCCCGGCCGGCGAGCTGCGTCGCGCGGAGCTGGCGCTGCGCACCGACGCCGCGGGCCTCCTCGCGACGCCGGTCGGCGCGCCCGCTCGAGACGCCGAGCGCATCGTCGCGACGGACGTCGACCGCCTGGTGTTGGCCGCGAGGCACGCGCGCCTCGCCAAGGTCCAGCAGGTCTCGCGGCTCGCGCGGGACATCGCGGGCATCCACCGCCGCGTCGAGCGTGTCGGCGAGGGGCTGCAGGCCTTCTGCGTGATCTTCGCCGCCGCGGCGGGCGTGCTCGCCTACCGTCTGCGCGCGCGCAACGACGCGCTCGTGAAGGCGCGGGTCGAGATCGCCGAGAGCCGCGCCGACGAGCTCGACCTGTTCGCCTCGCGCGTCGCGCACGACATCCGCAGCCCGCTGCAGGTGACGAAGCTCGCGCTCGAGGTGCTCCGGCGCAAGCCGCGCGAGTCGGAGGCGGTGCAGGCGACGATGCACCGCGCGCAGAACAGCCTCGAGCGCGTCATCGCGATCACCGACGATCTCTTCGAATTCGCGCGCGCCGGGGCGGCGGTCGCAGAGAGCGCCGAGAGCGACGTCGGCGAGGTCGTCTGGGGGATCGTCGCGGAGCTCGAGGCGAAGGCCGCCGAGGACGACGTCACCCTGTCCGTCGAGCCCTTCGAGCCGTGCCAGGTCGTCTGCTCGACCGGTGCGCTCTCGAGCGTGCTGTCGAACCTGCTGCGCAACGCGATCAAGCACATGCGCGGGATCACGGCCGAGCGGACCGTGTGCGTGCGCGTCACGCCGCGAGGCGAGTGGGTCCGCATCGAGATCGAGGACAGCGGCCCCGGAATCCCGGCCGATCTCGGCGATCGGGTCTTCGAGCTGTACACGCGCGGCGAGGGCTCTGTGGGCCTCGGGCTCGGGCTCGCGACCGCCAAGCGGCTGGTCGAGGCGCAGCGCGGTCGCATCGGTCATCGCCCGCGCGCCGGCGGGGGGACCGTGTTCTGGGTCGAGCTCCCCCAGCGCAAGGCCCACCACGCAGCGTCCTGACGCCGCCCACGGACTTCTGCCCGCTCATGCGCGACCATCGTCGAATGAACCCCTGCTCCGCGAGGATCTGCCGGCTCCCGCTGCTGCTGCTCGCGATCGCGGTGACCGCGCTGCTGCCGCGCCTCGCCCGCGCCGACGTGCTCGAGGTGCCGGTCGGCGCGCGCGCCGTGACGCTCCCCGCGGGGCTCTTCGCCTGCGCCCCGCGCGCCGGCGCGTGGTCGGTCGAGGCCGACAAGCACGCCGTGCGGCCGCCCAGCGGCGAGGCCGCGATCGGCACGAGCGAGACCCTCGGGCTCGCGACGACCGAGGGGGGGTGCGCCGCCGCCGGGGGGACGGCGAAGATCACGCTGGTCGCCATCGGCGCCTGGCCGACGCTCGAGGCCGCGCAGACGAGCCTCGCGCTCGACGACGCGCGCCTCGAGCTCAAGGGCAAGCACCTGCGCGGCGCGCGCGTGCGCTGGAGGTCGGGCGCCGAGAGCGGCGAGGCGAGCTGCACGGAGGTGCGCGCGCAAGGGGACGCCGAGCGCTGTTCGGTGCCCGTCTCGCGCGGGCTGCCGGCCGATCCCGGCGCGACGCAGGTGAGCGTGCTGCCGGCCGGCGCGTTCGCCAAGGACGACGCCACGATCTTCGACGAGGCGGGCAGGCGCGCGACCTTCGATCGAGTGAGCGCGCCGGTCGCGCGCGTGATCGTGGGGACGCTGGTTCGCCCGGACGTCACCGTCGACGCGCTCGCGGCGGCGCCGTCGTTCCCGATCCTGCACGCCGACGCGGTCGCCTCGGTCGACTGCTGGCCCGCGAGCTGCGTGCTCGACGGAGGCCGCGTGCTGGTCGGCTCGCTGCCGACCGGCACGGCCGTCCTCGACGTGCGCCTGAAGCTCGCGTCCAAGGTGCTCGCGCGCGCGGGCGACGCGATGGAATCGGCGCCGACGGTGAAGGTGCCCGTGCTGCGCTGCCCGCTGTCGGTCGAGTCGGGGGCGCCGCTGCGCGCCGTCGACGACCAGCGCGTCGTGCTGCGGCTCGAGGGGCGCTGCGCGGCCGAGGCGCGCAACCTGCGCTTCGACGTCGCCGGGGCGTCCGCCGAGCGGCTCGAGGTCGTGCTCGTCGACTCCGTCGCCCACGTCGCCGTGCGCATCCCGCGCACCGAGAGCGAAGAGCTGAGCTTCACCGCCACCCGCGTCGACGGCGACGCCTTCGTGATCGCGCAGACGCGCGTCGTCACGCGCCCCGCCCCGACGATCCACGTCGCGCTCGAGCTCCCCGGCCATGGCGCGATCGACTTCGTGCCCACGAACGTCGGCGCCATCGCGCACGCGAGCGCGCCCTCGTGGGACGGCGCGGTCGCGGTGCTGCCGGTCGAGGGGGCGTACATGGTGGAGGCGAAGGACGGCGTCGCGCGCGTGCGCGGCGTCCCCGGCGCGTTCGGCGCGTTCGCGATCCGGGTGGGCCTGCGCCGGTCGACCCTCCCGGCGCCGTTCTCGTCGCTCTATCTCGCGGTGCTCGTCGAGCCGACCCAGCGGCCGATCCACGAGGCGAGCGTGCCGGTGCCCTTGGTCGTGCCCTCGAGCAAGCCCCAAGACGGGAGCCTCGTGGAGCTCGTCTGCGACACCGGGGCGGGCCTCGTGTCGATGCCCGCCGGCACGACGTCGCACGTGCCGTTCGATCGGCACGACTCCTGCCGGTTGATCTTCCACCGCGAGCGGCTCGATCCCGCGGTCGGCGCGCAGCGCGTCGCGCTCGACGTCGACGTCAACCGCGTCGACGGCACGCCCCGCAGCGAGGCGCGCGTGTCGCGGACGCTCACGCTCTCCCCCGGGATCGCCCCGCGCACCGTGTTCCTCAAGGGGGCCGACTCGCGCTTCGATCGCTACTCGGTGCGGCTGACGCAGGTGTCGGACGACCGGCACGACACCGGCGACGTCGCGGTGGACTCGGGGCTTCCGGCCGCGCAGTGGGACGTCATCACGGGGCACGGCTCGGCGCGCCTGTACGCGACGACCGCGATCCCGACCGGCCTCTATCGCGTGTCGGACCGCGATCACTCCGGGCTCTTGATGCTGAATTTCGGCGTGCTCGCGCGCCTGACGTGGCTCGACAGCCTCGGGCGCGAGGGGCTCTTGGCGCTCGAGACCGGCATCGTCGGCGTGGGGCTCGCCAACGATCAGAGCCCCAACGGCCGCTCGCTCACGCAGGTCTCGATCGTCGCGGGGCTCGGCTTCTCGGTGCCGATCGCCAACCGCGCGCTCGCGACCGAGACCGCGGTCAACCTGCACGCGTGGGTGGAGTACGAGCCCGTGCGCGCCGCCTTCGGCTCGGGCAGCCCGTGGGCCTTCGTCTTCGGGCCGAGCGTGTCGATCGGGAACCTCGGTGCGGACTTCTGATCGCGCGAGGAGCGTTGCGGTGAGCCTGCTCGCCGATCCGCGCCGCTCGCATCGCTGGCGCCTCGTGCTCGGCGGGCGCGCCCCCCGCGACGCAGGCCTCGCCGTGTCGACGTGCGCGACGAAGCCCTGGTCGTCCGCAGCCGGGCGCCGTCGCGTTCGAACCCGTGCAGGGGCTCGTCTACGAGCAGGTCGAGTGCCAGATGACGTCAGGGCCTCGTGCGATTCGAACGGCCCCCGCGTGCGCCGCCTTCGTCTCGTTTCGCGCCATCGACTTCCGGGCAGCGACGCCCTCGCCGACGGGAATCCGCGGAGCGGCTCGCACGTCCATCCCTCACGAGCGATGCTCCCCGATCGTCGACCCTGCATTCGGCCCGTGCCGCTCCGCGCGGGCGCGGCATGAGCGCGACGGTGGGCGGCCGTCTTCGCCAGGAGCTCGCCAGGGCGCGGGCCTTCAGTGAGACGGCCGTCTCCTCCGAGCGCGCCAACGACGCGGGCTTCGTGGAGATGCTGGTCGGCACCGGCGTCGTGCCGCTCATCGCCTGGCTCGACTGGCACACCGGCGATCGCCTGAGCCTCGTGGTCTTCTACGTGGTGCCCATCGGCTGGGCCGCCTACCGCGTCTCTCGGGCGTACGCGCTCGCTCTCGCGCTCGCCGCCGTGGCGCTGTGCTTGAGCGTCGACTTGGCCACCGCCCGCTACGCGCACATCGCCGGGCTCGTCGCGTGGAGAACGGCCGATCGCGCTCTGTTGGACCTGCTCGTCGCGCTCACCGTCGCGAGGCTGCGCAGGCAGCACGACCTGCTGCGCGAAGCCGCACGCACCGATCCGCTCACGGGGCTGTTCAACCGCCGCGCGTTCGAGGAGCTCGCGGGCCGTGAGCTCCGCCTTGCGCGTCGGGAGGGGCGCGCGGCCGCCCTCGCGCTCGTCGACGTCGATCGGTTCAAGGACATCAACGACACGCGCGGGCACGGCGAGGGGGACGAGGTGCTGCGCGCCGTCGCCGCGGTCCTGCGCGCGCTGCGCGACACCGACGTCGTCGCGCGGCTCGGCGGCGATGAATTCGCGGTGTACTTTCCCGAGTGCGACCTCGACGCGGTCTCGAGCGCGATGGAGCGCGTGCGCCTCGCGCTGCGCGAGCGCGCCGCGGCGCGAGGCTGGCCGATCACGCTCAGCGTTGGGGTCGCCGCCTGTCGCGACGGGTCGGCGTCGCTCGAGGAGCTGCGATCGCTCGCCGACGCGTCGCTCTACGAGGTGAAGCGGGCCGGACGCGACGGCGTGCGCGTGGCGCACCTGTCGTACGCGCCGATCGACCCGCCGCCGCGCGGCTGAGCGGCCGGTTCTGGTACCCCCGAGTCCTCGTCGGGAGGTACCATAATGGCGCCCGAATGTCTGGAATAGCCGATCGACGCTCCTCCCTGCATGCCCGACTGCGGGCGCTGTCCCCCGACGAGATCGCGCCGCCCCACGTCGATCCGCAGATCGCGGCGCGCGCGGCGCTCGCCGTCGTCGACTTCGCGAGGACCGAGGGCGAGGCGCGCTTCGCGGAGCTCGCCGCGCTCGATGGCTTCGACCTCGCGAGCCTCGACGAGATCGGCGCCCTCGCGCACGCGCTGCTCGGCGTCGTCGAGATCTTCGACGCGGCGCCGCGGAGCCCGAAGCCGATCACCGTCCCGCAGGCGCTCGAGGTCGAGAGCCGCGCGCGCCGAGGCCAGCTCGCGGCGCTGCTGTCGCTCTCGCTCCCCGAGCGTCCCTCCGTGGTCGGGGCGCTCCGGCATCTGAGGCTGTCGTACGGCCCGATCGACCTCGCGCTCGATCTGCGCGCGCTGGCGGCGCACGTCGATCACTACGCGATCGAGCTTCGTGGGAGCGACGAGTTCGACGCCGAGCTGGCCGACGCGACCCGCCGCCTCGCGCGCCAGCTCGAGGAGATCCTCTACTCGGCCGATACGCCCGAGCTGCGCGAGGCCCGGGGCGCGCTGCACCGAGCCTGGACGCTCTTCGAGCGCTCGTATCGTGAGGTCGCCGCCATCGGGCGCGAGCTCTTCGATCGCGACGCGGAGGCGCTCTTCCCGCCGCTCGAGGCGATCGCGGAGGTGACGCGCACCGCGCGACGCGGCTCGTCCTCGAGCCGGCCGGCCGCGCAGATCGTCGAGGAGGTCCTGCCGTCGTCGCGCCGCCTCGCCCATGCGCCGCCTCGGCGCCCCTCGTCGCGCGGGATGCCGGCCGCGCGTCCGACCGCCGCGACGCGCCCGCTGTCGCTCGAGGTCATGCTCCACGCGACGAGCGAGTCGAACCTCTATCTCGGCTTCAGCCAGGACGTCGCCGAGGGGGGCCTGTTCGTCGCCACCTACGAGACGCGCCCGATCGGCGCGCCGGTGGAGCTGACGATCCTCCTCGACCAGGGGGATCCCGTGACGGTTTCCGGGCACGTCCAGTGGGCGAGGCCGCACGGCTCGGGCGACGACTCGCTGCCCTGCGGCCTCGGCGTGAGGCTCGCCGAGGTCTCGCCGAAGGCGGCCTCGAGGCTGCAGTCGTTCGCCGCCCGGCGCACGCCGATCTTCTACGACGATTGACCCTGGCCGCGTCGCCGCCGCCGCCTACTTGGCGCTGGCCTTGCCGCCGTAGAACGCCACGCGAAGGCCGAGCAGCACGTCGGTCTCCGCGTAGGTCTCGCTCCATCGGTACGTCACGCCGAGCGTCGGGCCAACGCCGAAGTGGCCGAGCCGCCCGGCGTCCCAGATCACGTCGAGGCCGACGACCGAGTTGCCCCCCGAGGAGGCGAGCAGCTCGCCGGTCGACTCGCGCGTCACGCGCATCGAGCCGACGCCCGCGCGGCCCACGAGGCCGACGTCGGGCCAGAGGCCGCCGAGGTGCGTGAAGGGGAACGCCTCGATGCGAAACTCGAACGACGTGCCCGAGATCTTCACGTCGTCGCGCCGGTAGAGCGAGGGCTCGAGCGCGACGGTGAACGACAGCTCGTCGGCGAGCGCGTAGCCGAGGTAGCCCGACACCATCGGCGCGAGGCTCGGGCCGACGTGGAGCTCGTAGGCGGCGCTGCGATCGGCGTAGGCCGTCGGCGTCCCGTGCAGAGAGACGAGCTCGGGCGCCGTGGTGATCCCGATGGTGAACCCGTGCCGGCGCGTCGCGACGATCGGCTCGCGCATGAATTCTGGCTGATCGTCCCCCTTGGACTGCGCGCGCGCGTCGGCGGTCGAGCCCGCGAGCGCGAGCGAGGCGGCGACCGCGAGCGCGCGCGAGCGACGCATCAGCGCACCACCACGTCGACGGTCCACCACGCGACCCCCTCGCGGTTGTCGCGCACCAGCGCCCAGATGCGCGTCTCGCCGACCGCGCTCGTCGGCGGCGACCAGCTGCCCCCGTAGCCGGTGCGCGGCCCGGCGACCGGATCGACGACGATGTTGGTGTCGCCCGCGCTCGTCGATCCCGCGCTCGTCAGGTACTCGACGACGATCTGCTCGGTGCGCGGGGCGCCGGCGAGCGCGGAGGCCATCGGATCGGGCTCCGCGCTGCTCGGATCGACGGTCGGCTGGACCGAGTGGCTCGGGCACGTGCCGCTGGTCGGGCAGGGGGCGATCACCGGCAGGCACACGCCTGTCGAGCCGCACGCGTCGCTCGCCGCGCAGTCCGCGTCGGTCTTGCAGCTCTGCGTCGACGGCGGAGCGCCGTCGAAGAGCCCGTCGGTGACGATCGGGTTGTGGTTGTCGATCCCGGGGTAGCTGTAGAGCGGCATGTAGCCGTACACGAAGCCGTCGGACGAGACCTGCGCGCCCGAGTCGTCGACGCAGCCGAGGCGCGGCGTGGTGAGATCGGTCGCCCCGGTGGCGACGACCTTGCCCGCGCACACCGCGTAGAAGACGTACGCGAGCCCGTAGGGGAACTTGCTCTTGCCCGAGCCCGATCGCCGCGAGACGAGGTCTGCGGGCAGGTGCCACGTGTACGTCGACCCGCGCCCCACGAGCGGCGAAGGGGCGCCCGACCTCAGCGCGTCGAGCGCCGGGCCCATCGTGTCGTAGCACTTGTAATAGAGGTCCCCCGCCGGATCCTCGCAGCCGCCGATCCAGACGATCTCGACCAGGCGCGGCTTGCCGTCCGCGCCGATCGCGTGCGGCGAGCCGTCGTAGGCGAGCATCTGGAACGTCACGTCGGTGTCGGGCGCGGGGGTCGGGTGATCGGCCTGCACCGCGATCACGCGCAGGGTGCTGACGAGCGACTGCGGATCGAACGGTCGCGCGCACGACGCCGCCCCCGCCCCTGCCAGCGCGAGCGCGAGCCCGATCGACCTCGAGGCCCAAAGGCGACTCACAGCTCCCCCCGGATCCCGAGGCTCGGGATGATCGGCAGCCCCGTCTGATAGATGTGCTGCGAGTAGTCGAAGTTGTAGGCGATCCCCTCGGGGTTGCCGTTGTTGTAGGCGTTCTCGACGTCGAGGTAGGCCGACAGCTGCCACTCCTTGAAGTACCAGTGCTTGTCGAGCCGCACGTCGAGCTGGTGGAACGGCGGCAGCCGCGCGCTGAACGAGGGGCCCGAGATGCACGTGTACGAGTCGGTCGCCGCGTTGAAGGCGCCGCCGTTGCACGGCGTGTAGAGGTTGCCCGAGACGAAGCGGTAGCGCGCGCCGAGCTCCCAGCCGGCGCCGATGCGGTAGCTGCCGAGCACCGTGAGGATGTGCGTCTGGTCGTACTGGAAGAGCGTCTCGGGCTGCCCCGGGCCGTTCTGGCGCGTCGATCGCGAGAGCGTGTAGGCGACCCAGCCGAAGAAGCGTTCATCGGCGTCGTAGCGCAGCAGCACCTCGAGCCCGTAGATGTGGCCGGTGCCGAGGTTGGTGTACGCGTAGGTGCCGTCGGCCGACGGCGTGCGCGCGACGAGCTCGTCGAGGACCTTGTAGAACCCCTCGGCCGAGAGCTCGTAGCGGTGCTGCAACGTCTGCTCGAGCCCGAGCGCGTAGTGCTGCGCGCGGTTCGAGTAGAGCCCCGGCGTGCCGAACACGGGGCTGATCTCCTGCGGCTGCGGCGGCTGGTAGTAGATGCCGGCGCCCCCCTTGAGGATCGTCTCGTCGTCGCCCGCGTCGCGCCCCTTCACGAGCTTGTAGCGGAACGACATGCGCGGGCTCGCCTCGGCGTGCTTGGTCGCGCCGTCGTAGTCCATGCGAAACCCCTCGACGACGCGCAGACGGCTGGTCAGGTCCATCTCGAGCTCGGAGTAGACCCCCGGCAGGAAGAAGCTCGGCGTGGTGTTCTCGGTGAGCAGCTGCTGCGACGCCCCGCCCGCGGGCTCGCCTGGCACGCGCGGCGGCGGCGCGGTGACGTCGTACCTCGTCGTCAGGTACTGCAGGTCGAGCCCGAGGTTCATCGTGAACCCCTTGGCGAGCAGGATGGCGAGCTCGCTGCGCTCGGTGAGCGGGCGCGTGGTGACGAGGAACTGGCGGGTGCCCGTGTCGAACGACTGGATGTCCCAGCCGTACGCGGCGACGTCGTGGAAGCGCACCGTCGAGGAGAGGTCGATGTCGTACGACGCCATCACGCGGCCGAAGCCGGTGTGGAGATCGAGCTCGTTGCCGTCGGTCGGATCGCGCGTGTTGGCCGTGTCGCGGATGACCTTGAGGTTGTCGTTGGAGCCGAAGAAGCCGATGCGGATGCGCTCGTTGTGCGGCCCCTTGTGCTCGACGAACCCTTGCCAGTCGTAATAGACCGGCGTCGCGGTGAAGCCGCCGCCGCGCCGCGAGAGCAGCGGCGTGAGCCACAGGTCCATGTAGCTGCGGCGCGCCCCTGCGACGAACGACCAGCCGTCGAGCAGCGGGAGTGGCCCCTTCGCCACGAAGCGCGTGTCGATGAAGTCCGACTGGACGAGCGCGTGGTACTTGCCGTCGGTGGGCGCCTCCATGGTCTTCACGTCGATGACGCCGCCCATCACGCGGCCGTACTCGGCGCCGAAGTTTCCGGGCCTGAATTCGAGCCGATCGATCATCTCGGTGGGCACCACGCTCGAGAGCCCGCCGAAGTGGTAGACGAGCGGGATCGCGATCCCGTCGACGAACACCTGCGTGTCCTGCGGCGCCGCGCCGCGGATGATCAGCTGCTGGCCGAGGCCGGGCGATCGCGCGACGCCCGGCATCGACTGCAAGGCGCGGATGGCGTCGCCGTTGGTGCCCGGGATGCGCGACAGCTCGCGCTGATCGAGCACGCGGACGGTGACCTCGCGCGCCGGCCGCTCCCCCTTGACCTCGATC
>JAJXTK010000192.1 GCA_021783935.1 Myxococcales bacterium
AAGAGGGCGACTGGCGCACCCGACCCCCGCGGGCAACCGCGCCTTCGCCGCGCAGATCGCCGAGGCGCTCGCGCGCTGAGCCGCGACGCTCAGAAGAGCGTGTAGATGAACGGCGCGATCGGCGTGGTCCCGAGCACCAGCAAGAGCGCCAGCAGCCCGAGCGCGACGATCACCGGCAGCAGCCACCACTTGCGGTTGTCGCGCAAGAACGCCAGGAAATCGCGCGCGACCCACGCCACGCTGGAGCGCCTGCCGGCCATCGCCTCGAAGGCTAGCAGGCCGTTGAGAAACGGCCTGCGGGAACTGTGACAGACAGCAGGCCGTGTCGATCGCGCGGCTCCGGAGAAACTCAACGGCCTGCTAGTCCAACGTGAAGCGGGTGCGCCAGTCGCCCTCTTCGGCGAAGGGGGGCTGCTCGTCCTTGGTGAGCACGAGGTTGCCGAGCACCAGGACGTCCATCTCGGTGCGCATGAAGCAGGCGTACGCCTCGGCCGGCGTGCACACGATCGGCTCGCCGCGCACGTTGAACGACGTGTTTACGAGCACCGGGCACCCGGTGCGCCGGTGGAAGGCCGCCAAGAGCGCGTGGAAGCGCGGGTTGCGCGCGGCGTCCACGGTCTGCAGGCGCGCGGAGTGATCGACGTGGGTGATCGCCGGCAGGTCGCTGCGCACGACGTTGACCCGTGCGAGCAGGTCGTCGCCTCGGTCGTCGCCCGTCGACGGCGGCGCGGGCACCCGCCGCGACGGCCGCACCTCGGCCGTCAGCAGCATGTAGGGGGAGGGGCCTCGGTGCTCGAAGACCTCGGCGACGTGCTCCTCCAGCACCGCGGGCGCGAACGGCCGGAAGCTCTCGCGGTGCTTGATCTTCAGGTTCATCACGCGCTGCGTGTCGGCGCGGCGCGGGTCGCCGAGGATCGAGCGGTCGCCGAGCGCGCGCGGGCCGAACTCCATGCGCCCCTGGAACCAGCCGACGACCTTCCCCTCGTCGAGCCGCGCGGCGATCTCGTCGAAGAGCTCCGCGTCGGCGCGCGCGCGAAAGGGGGCGCCGCGCTCGTCGAGGAAGCCGCGGATCGCCCGCTCGTCGAACGAAGGGCCGAGCAGCGCGCCCTTCATCGCGTCGCTCGGCGAGGGGGTTCGCGGGCGCCCGTAGCGCAGGTGCCAGGCGGCGTAGGCCGCGCCGAGCGCGCCGCCGGCGTCCCCGGCCGCGGGCTGGATCCAGACGCGCTCGGCCTTAGTGCGCTGCACGATCTTGCCGTTCGCGACGCAGTTGAGCGCGACGCCGCCGGCGAGGCACAGATCGGTCGAGCCCGCGACCTCCACGGCGTGGTCGACCAGCCGAAAGAGGAGCGTCTCGGTGACCTGCTGGATCGACGCCGCGAGGTCCATCTCGCGCCGGGTGATCCTCGACTCGGGCGCGCGCGGCGGGCCGCCGAAGCGCTCGGCGAAGCGCGCCGAGGTCATGCGCAGGCCGGCGACGTAGTCGAAGTACTCGAGGTTCAGGCGGAAGGAGCCGTCGTCCTTCAGCTCGACGAGCTCGTCGAGGATCGCCTCGGCGAAGCGCGGCTCGCCGTAGGGGGCGAGCCCCATGAGCTTGTACTCGCCCGAGTTGACCTTGAACCCGCAGTGATAGGTGAACGCCGAGTAGAGCAGGCCGAGCGAGTGCGGGAAGCGCAGCTCCTCGAGCAGCCGAAGCTCGCGCCCCCGACCGCGCCCGACCGTCGTCGTCGCCCACTCGCCCGCGCCGTCGACGGTGAGCACCGCGGCCTCTTCGAAGGGCGAGGGGTAGAACGCGCTCGCCGCGTGGGCCTGGTGGTGCTCGGTGAACAGGAGCTCGTAGTCGCCGGGCAGCGCGTCGACGATCTGGCGCGGCACCCAGAGCTTGCGCTTGAGCCACAGCGGCATCGACATGAGGTACGAGCGCAGGCCCCGCGGCGCGGACGCGAGCGCCGTCTCGAGGATGCGGCCGAACTTCAGGATCGGCTTGTCGTAGAAGGCGACGCAGTCGAGCGCGTCGGCGGAGATCCCGGCCTCGGCCAGGCACGCGCGCACCGCGCGATGGGGGAAGTCGGCGTCGCCCTTCTTGCGCGAGAAGCGCTCCTCCTGGGCCGCCGCGACGATCTCGCCGTCGCGCAAGAGCGCCGCGGCGCTGTCGTGGTAGTAGGCCGACAGGCCGAGCACGTAGATCGGGCGCGACATCAGGCCGGCTGCCCTCAGTAGAGCCGCGAGAGGCGATCGGGCGCGTCGAGCGAGGGGTCGCGACGCCGCCAGAAGGTCGTGGCGCCCCGGCGCCGCCGGTCGAGCGGGTCCCACCCGAACGAGCGCATCGCGAGGCCGAGCGGCGTCAAGACGAAGACGAAGACGAGCGTGAGCAAGAGGGCGCCTTGAATGGCGCCGAGCACGTGCGCTGCGCGCATCCACGGGCGGTAGACGCTCCAGAGCGCGCGCGGCGCGACGACGGCGAGCGCGAGGAGCGCGCCCGCGACGACCGCGAGCGAGAGGGGGCCGGTCTGGACGGGCGGCCAGCGCCATCGGCACGCGATCGCCCCGAGGAGCAGGGCGAGCACGATGCCGAAGAAGCGCAGCTGGCGCGGGCGCTCTCGCGCGGACATCGCACAGACGCTAGCACCTCGATCGCCTCGCGGTGCGTCCGCGAGCCCTCCGAAGGGGCCCCGCCGACGAAGACGCAAACCACCGGCCCAGCTCGGGGCGCCCGCTACCAGCGGGCTGTGGCGCTCGGCCGAGGCGGGCCGATCCTCGCCCGTGTCATGCCGCGAGCTTCGGCGCGCTCGACCGCAGCCCGCTGAGGGGCACGGGTTGCGCAGGCCGCATCTCGACCGCCTGCTAGCAGGCCGTTGAGAAACGGCCTGCGGAAACTGTGACAGACAGCAGGCCGTGTCGATCGCGCGGCGAGTCTCGGGTTGACGCGGGAGAGGATCGGGCAGCTCCGGAGAGGCTCAACGGCCTGCTAAGCGTGCGCGAGCCTCAGAACCTCGGCGCGCAGCGCCTCGAGGGCGTCGAGGTCCTCGGCGAGGGCGATGAGCATCCCGAACCCTTGGACCGCGTTCCACCCCCAAGGCACCAGCGCGCGCCCCTCGCGCGCGAGGTTGTCGAGCTCGACGAGCCTCCCGGCGCGCCGCGCGAAATCGCCGAACGTCATCCCCGGCCGGTTGGTCGGCAGCGGCACCAGGCTCGTCGCGAAGAAGCGGCCGGTGAGCTTGCGCGCCAGGTGGGCGGCGAGAGCGGTCGCGGTGTTGCCGGTCGGGCGGATGCCCGGGTCGTAGATCACCGGCCCCGCGTCGGTCCTGAAGAAGTCGGACATCAGGAAGCCGAACGCGTCGGGGTGCCGCGCGAAGACGTGGTCGACCATGTCGAGGATCGCGGCGCCCACCGGCTCGACGACCCCGGGCGTGATCGGGTGGTTGATCGACGAGCGGTAGGTCTTGCCGTCGGCCTCGACGAGCTGATCGGTGACGGCGACGACCTGGATCTCGTCCTTCGTGCGCGGATCGAGCAGCACCTGGAAGCTCTGGTTGCGCCCCTCGATCTCGGGCTGGATCACCAGCGTGCGGTTCAAGTCGTAGCGCCGCTGCTTGTCGCGGAGCGCCGCGAGGTGCGCGTCGAACTCGGCGGCGCTCGCCGCGATGAAGACCCCCATGCCGGCGCTCTCGGTGTTGCACGTCTTGAGGAAGACGCGTCCGCCGCTCGCCGCCGCGGCCTCGTAGTCGGCGCGCGAGACGTCGTACATGTCCTTGCGGACCTCGCGCGGCGCGAAGGCCGTGACCGTCTCGAGGTGCTCCTTGGAGTTGAGCCAGCGCGACAGGTCCGATCGCACGCGGACGTGCGCGTCGAAGTCCTCGCCGACGTCGTCGATCGAGTAGAGCGGCATGCCCGCCGCCGCGACGCGCGCCTTCATGGCGGGCACGCTCGTGACGAACTCGTGGCGGCCGAGCAGCCCGGCTCGGGTCGCCCACGTCACGAGCGAGCGGTCCATCCCCTCGAGGAACAAGACGACGTTCGGGCGCGCAGGCGGGGCAGGGGCCCCCTCGCGCGTGGGGCCGGTCGACATCCACGCCGCGACGAACGGCATCATCGTCGACGAGCCTGGGCCGAGGAGGCTGTCATACGACGGGCGGAACCCCGCGCGCTTCGGGTCCTCGACCGCGTCGTTCCAGATCGTCGAGACGAACAGACCGTCGAACGCCCGGCGGATCGTGTCGAACGTCGGGCGCACCAGTCGTCGCAGCGGGTGCCCGTCCGGGAACAGCGGCTCGGTGCGATCGTGGCTCGACAGCGCGTCGTGGTTCATCGGCGCCTCCCCTCGGCCGCGCGCGGGTCAGCGCTGCGGCGGCAGCTCGTAGTGCGGCAACACGGCGAGGAAGTCGTCCGCGAAGCGGCGCGCGTAGGCGTCGAGCAGCTCGCGCACGCGCGCGTGGCCGGGCGAGCGCACGACGAGCCCCGCGTGGTACGGATCGGGGACGCGGTAGACGACCTCGCCGTCGTCGTAGCGCGACAAGTCGGGGTGCTCGGTGCGCGCGAGGCATTGGATGAGCCCCGCGTACTGCTCGCGGCGCGGCGGCAGCACGTAGGGCACCGTCCCCTTGTCGATCTCGATGTCGGCCCATTCGGACCACAGGTTGACGCCGGTCGCGGCCTCCACGACGTCGGCCACGTGCGCGCCGCCGACGCGCGCGCCGGCCTCGAGGAAATAGAAGTCGCCGTACGCCGAGCCGCTGGACGCCGACGGCTCGCTCGACCGACGCTTGATGAACTCGAGGTGCGCGGTGCCGCGCAGCAGGCCGAAGCGCGTGAGGATCTGCTCGTTGAGCGCCGCGAGCTGCTGCCAGTCCGCCGAGGTGCGCTCGACGGTGTACGTGCTGAAGACCCCCCCCGCGTGCGAGACGTCGAACGGCGGCACGCCGTTGCGGTGCACCTCGGTGAAGACGACCTTCCCCTCGGTGACGATCGAGTCGACGTGGTGCACGTCGCCTGGGAGGTACTGCTCGAGCAGGAAGTGCGAGGCCCGATCGCCGAGCTGGTGAATGGCGGCCCACAGCTCGCCGCTGCTCTCGATCTTGCGGATGCCGGTGCTCGACGCCTCCGTGCGCGGCTTGAGCATCCATGGGGGCGGCACGCGCTCGGTGAAGGCGCGGATGTCGTCGTAGTGGAGCACGCCGACGTAGGCCGGCACCGGGAACCCCTCTTCCTCGGCTCGCACGCGCATCGCGAGCTTGTCGCGGAAGACGCGCGCCCGCGTGTCGCCCATGCCCGGCACCCGCAGGTGCTCGCGCAGGTGCGCGGCGGCGTCGACCTCGACGTCGTCGAACGGGATGATGCGATCGAAGCGGATGCTCCGCGCGAGGTAGCTGACCGTGTCGATCGTCTTCTGGAGCGGCGTGTCGTCACGCTCGGCGAAGATGTCCTCGAGCAGATCCCGCCGCCACGGCTTCTTCTGCAGGTAGGTCTCCTTGGTGAGGAGCCAGACTCGGGCGCCGCGCTCCTTGCAGCGCTCGATGAAGCGATCGCCGGTGTTGAAGCACGCCAGCGCGAGGATGTTCAGGGGCCTATCCGCCATCGACACCGAGAATCGAGGCGCGCGCCCGCCGTGGCAAGCGCTTCTCGTCGACGCGACGGGGCCGGCGTGGCGGGAAACCTCCTACCGCCGCCGGAGCCAGCGTCACTCGTCGGTCGGCGGCTTCGGTCCGCTCGCTTCGAACAGGGCGCGCAGCTTCTCGTCGATGTCGCGCTTGCGGCGCCGCTGTGCGTCGATGCGCTGCTCGATGGCGAGGTTCGCGTCGACCTCATCCGCGAGCTCGTCGGCCACCAGCACGCCGACCGCGCGCAGTCGGTCGCCGACGCGCTGCCGGAGCCGCTCGCGGATCGCCTCTCGCAACAGGTCACGCACCGCCTCGTGCGCGACCGCCTGCGCGTCGCCGTACAAGACGCGTGAAATCTCCAGCTCCAAAAACTCGGTCCCCTCGGGGCCGTCGCGGCGCTGCTGGCGATCGCCGCCGCGCCCATCCTCGTGGTCACGATGCTCTCCCCGACAGCCGCAGTGGCAGTGTCCGTCGTGATGGCACATGGCAGCTCCTTTGCGGATCGAGCCTATCAGTGTCCCCCGCCTCCGTGCGCGGTGGTATGCGGACCGCATGCGCTCTTTCGAAGAGATGGCGGCGCTCGTGCGCCAGCACGAGGTGGGCCGACGCGCGAGCTTCGAGACCCCCTTCGGCAAGCGCCTGATCTGCTACGCCGATCTCACGGCGACGGGGCGCTACCTGCACTTCGTCGAGGCGTGGATGCGGCGCGTGCGGCCGTTCTACGCGAACTCGCACACGGCGATCTCGTCGACCGGTCGCGTGATGACGGAGCTGCGCGAGGAGGCGCGGCGCGTGGTGCGACGTGCGGTGCGCGCGGGCGACGACGACGTCGTGGTGTTCACCGGCGCCGGCGCGACCGCGGCGATCCACAAGCTCGTCGGCGTGCTCGGCATCCGCATCCCCGAGCCGCTCGAGCGCGCCTACGCGCTCTCGCGCGCGATTCCCGAGGCCGAGCGCCCGGTGGTGCTCGTGGGGCCGTACGAGCACCATTCGAACCAGCTGCCGTGGCTCGAGTCGATCGCCGACGTCGTCGAGGTCGATCTCGACGCGCACGGGCGCATCGACCTGCGCGATCTCGAGGAGAAGGCCGCGGTCTACGCGGCGCGGCCGCTCAAGATCGGCGCCTTCTCGGCCGGGTCGAACGTCACCGGCGTGCTCACCGACGTGTCCGCCGTCGCGCGGGCGCTCCATGCCCACGGCTTCCTCGCGTGCTTCGACTACGCCGCCGCCGCGCCGTACGTGCCGATCGACATGCACCCGGCGGGCGACGCCGACGCACGCATCGACGCGATCTTCGTCTCGTCGCACAAGTTCATCGGCGGCCCGCAGGCCTCGGGCGTGCTCGTCGCGAGCCGCGCGCTCTTCCGCACGAGCATCCCCGAGCGGCCGGGGGGCGGCACGGTCGACTACGTGGGTGGGGCCGGGCACGACGCGGTCGACTACGTGTCGCGCCTCGACGAGCGCGAGGAGGGGGGCACCCCCGCGATCCTCGGCGACCTGCGCGCCGGCGTGGCCTTCCTCGTCAAGGAGATGGTCGGCCCCGAGCGCATCCTCGCGCACGAGCGGGCGATCGCGAAGCGCGCCGTCGCGCGGCTCTCGAAGCACCCGCGCATCCGCGTGCTCGGCCCGCTCGACGCCGATCGGCTCGCCATCGTGTCGTTCGTGGTCGATCGCATGCACCACGACCTGGTGAGCGCGCTGCTCGATCACCTCTTCGGCATCCAGAACCGCGCCGGCTGCAGCTGCGCGGGGCCGTACGGGCACCGGCTGCTCGGCATCGACCGCGCGACCTCCGAGCGCTACCGCGCGCTCATCCGCCGCGGATTCCACGCCATCAAGCCCGGCTGGGTGCGCCTGTCGATCCCCTGGTACGCGAGCGAGGACGACCTGGAGTTCATGTTGCGCGCCGTCGAGCTCGTCGCCGACCGCGGCCCGGACTTCATCGCCGCCTACGAGCTCGGCCTGCGCGACGGCGTCTGGCGGCACCGCGAGCGCGCGCGCCCCGACGTGCCGCCGATCGAGCTCACCGTGGAGGCGCTAGAGGAGGCGGCGCAGAGCTTCGCGGCGGGCGACCACGAGCAGCCGCTCTCGGAGTCGCAGCTGCTGCGCGAGCGCGCGCGCTATTTCGAGGAGGCCGCCCGGCTCGCCGACGGCCTCGCCGCGCGCGCGCGAGCGCACGCGCCGCCCCTGCGCCCAGGCACGAGCGAGCCGGAGTTCGACGCGCTCGCCTGGTTCGACTGGGTCCACGTACGTGACTGAGCCCTGTTTGCCAATCTTCGCGCAAACGCTGCACTCACAACGCTTCTTCATCGAGCAACGACGCGCCCCCCTCGTCCAATGGGCGTGAGGGGCCCTCGTGGTCCCGAAGATGCTAATCGGCTCCTGAACAGTCCGGTCGCGGCAGTCGCCCGCGCTGCGACGTCGCGCGAGGTCCCGTGTTCAAGCGAGCTCTGGTTTGGTTGGCCGCGCTCGCGGTCATCGCGGCCCTGGTGGCGGGCGCCCTCTGGTATCGCAAGAGGACCGCGGTCGTCCGGTCGCCCTACACGACGGTCCCGGTCGAGAAGGCTGATTTGCAGGCGAAGGTGACCGCCACGGGGACGCTCTCGGCGCGCGTGACCGTGCAGGTCGGCAGCCAGGTCAGCGGTCGCATCACCGACCTGTTCGCCGACTTCAACTCGCAGGTGAAGAAGGGGCAGATCGTGGCCAAGCTCGATCAGCGCCCGTTCGAGGCCTCGGTGCAGCTCGCGCGCGGAGGGCTCGCGCAGGCCGCCGGGCAGCTCGCGAAGGCCAAGGCGTCGTCGGTGCTGGCGCGCCGGCAGCTCGATCGCACCAAGACGCTCGTCGCGCAGGGGCTCGCCAACCAGACCGACCTCGACGTGGCGCAGAGCGCCGCAGACTCCGCCGACGCCGACGTGGCGGCCGCGAACGGCAACCTGGTGCAGGCGCAGGCGTCGGTCTTCCAGGCCGAGGTCAACCTCAGCTTCGCGACGATCGTCTCCCCGATCGACGGCGTGGTGATCTCGCGCAACGTGGACGTCGGCCAGACCGTGGCCGCCTCGCTGCAGGCGCCGGTGATCTTCACGATCGCCCAAGATTTGAGCCTGATTCAGGTCGACACGTACGTCGCCGAGGCCGACGTCGGCAAGCTCAAGGCCGGCATGGACGCGAGCTTCACCGTCGACGCCTACCCGCAGCGGAAGTTCGTCGGCACGGTCCGCGAGGTGCGCAACGCGGCCTCGACGGTGCAGAACGTGGTGACCTACGACGCCGTGCTCGACGTGAAGAACCCCGACCTGATGCTGAAGCCCGGCATGACGGCGAACGTGACGTTCGTGTGGGCCGAGGCCAAGCAGGTGGTGGCGCTCCCGAACGCGGCGCTGCGCTTCAAGCCGCCCCCCGAGATGGTGCAGGCGAGCGCCAAGGCGGCGGGCTCGGGGCGCGCCGCTGCGTCGGCGTCGGCCGTGGCGCAGGCGCGCGGCAAGCGAGGCGACGAGGCGGGCAATCGGCGCACCATCTGGGTGCTGCGCGCGGGGCAGCCCAAGCCGGTGCGCGTCGAGACCGGCGTGACCGACGGCACCAAGACCGAGATCCTCGCCGACGCCCTCGAGCTCGACGATGAGGTCATCACCGACTACGCCCCCCTCGACGGCGCCTCGACCGCCGGCACCGCCATCCCCGGCACTGCCGGCGGCGGGCGCGGCATGAGGCTCTGAGGCGTCGATGGCCGCGGCGCGCGCACGCAGCGACGAGGGGCCCGAGGCGCTGATCGCGCTCGAGGAGATCCGCAAGACCTACGTCATGGGCGAGACGCAGGTGCACGCGCTCGCGGGGGTCACGCTCTCGATCGCGCAGGGGGAGTTCGTCGCGATCATGGGCGCGTCGGGCTCGGGCAAGTCGACGCTCATGAACCTCGTGGGCTGCCTCGACCGGCCGACGAGCGGCCGCTACTTCCTCGGCGGCCGCGAGATCTCGCGCCTCTCGGTCAACGAGCTCGCCGAGATCCGCAACGCGCAGATCGGGTTCGTCTTCCAGACCTTCAACCTGCTCCCGCGCACGACCGCGCTCGAGAACGTCGAGCTGCCGCTCGTCTACGCCGGCGTCCCCGCGAAGGAGCGGCGCAGGCGCGCGGCCCGCGCGCTCGAGCGGGTCGGCCTCCAAAGCCGCCTCGATCACACCCCGTCGCAGCTGTCGGGAGGGCAGCAGCAGCGCGTCGCGATCGCGCGGGCGCTCGTCGGCGAGCCGAAGCTGATCCTCGCGGACGAGCCCACCGGC
>JAJXTK010000193.1 GCA_021783935.1 Myxococcales bacterium
GGCGCGCCCCGTGGCGGGTCGCGCGGCGCGGCGGGCGGCGCCTCGGACGCGCTGGCACGCGCGAGCCGCGGGAGCAGCGCCGCGAGCACGAGCGTCGCGATCGTCGCGCCGACGAGCAGCGCCAGCGGCCACGTCCGCGGCTCGGTCACCAGCGGATCGAGGGTCCCGAAGACGCGCGCGTCATGGGCCATGTCGGCGCACCGGAACGCGAGGTGGGCCGCGATCGCGGCGAGCACCGAGCCGGTCGCGAAGCGGGCGTACGTGAGCAGGATCGCGAGCGCGCCGCCGATCGCGAGCTGGCGCGGCTCGAAGAGGCCATAGAAGAGCGCGAACGTCGCGACGGACGTGAAGGCGGCGGTGGCGCGGCCGGTCGAACGCTCGACGCCCGAGGCGAGCGCGCCACGAAAGACCAGCTCCTCGACGACCGGGCCGATGGTCGACACGGCGACGACCCCCGCGATCCGCTGCCCGCGCGTCATCACCACGAGCGCGCTCGCCACCTCGGCGGCGCGCTCGTGCGCGATCGGGAAGCGGTGCAGCAGGCGCGCGTAGAGCTCGCCGAGCGGGCCGATCGCGAACGCCCCCATGAGCGCCGCGGCGAGCAGCGGCGCGAAGCCGAGCGGGCGCGCCCCGGCGATGTCGGCGAGCGCCCCGTTGGGCGCGTGCACGCGGGCGATGAGGAAGAGCACCGCGCACGCCGCGGCCGCCTCGATCAGCGCGACGCTGACCTCGTCGATGGAAGGGCCCCGCAGCGCGCCGAGCACGTCGAGGCCGATCACGAACACGACGATGAGGGCGACGACCCACGCCACCGCGGCGAGGGGCCCCATCGGGCGCTCGAACGGGTTCGGGCCGCGCGGCGACGACATGCGCCTCCCCTTCCCACGGCCCGTGACTCGCGACTAGCAGGCCGTCGAAGAACGGCCTGCGGGACCCGTGACGGTCGGCAGGCCGTGCTCGATCGCGCGGAAGATCACGGCCTGATGCGGGAGCGGATCGGCCCGTCTCGAAGGGGCTCCACAGCCGGCTGGGAGCGTGCCGGAAGGTCCACCGCGTTCGCCTCGCGCGCGGCGACGACGCGCGCCCCACCGCAGAGCGAGCCCCATGGCGCACGCGTCGCAGCGGGCGCGCCGAGGGTGCCGGAGGAACGACAGGCTCGGCGGCGACGGCGTGAACCACGGCTCACGATCTCGGCGGTCGAATGCGAAGAATATCGGGCATTTCTTGCCGTCCGGGCCGACTTGGCCAAGATGTCGCGCGACCGGTATGGTCGTTGCTCGTCCTGTGGGCGCAGGCCTGGGCGACAAGCCCCTCGCCGTCGAAGGAACCCGCCATGTCCACGCGCCGCTTCACGCTGCTCTCGGTCGCCACGCTCGCCGGTGCGCTGCTGCTCTCGGCCGCCGCGGTGGCCGACACGTACGCGCCGCCGCCGAGCGACACCGTCGCCGTCGAGCTCTTCAAGATCGGCAGCGACAGGACGTCGCACTTCGATCGCGCAGGGTCGAGGTACAAGACGGCGCGCGCGGAGATCTTCGTCAGCGCGCCGATGAAGGACGTGAAGGCCGCGATCCTCGACTACGGCGCCTACTCGTCGATCATCCCGAAGTTCCAGCGCTCGAAGGTCCTCAAGCGCGACGGCGAGGCGGCCGAGGTCTACCTGCAGATCCCGATTCTCAAGGGGGCGGCCACGCTCTGGGCCGACGAGGCGTTCGCCAAGCCCATCGCAGACGGCCGGGGCGAGAAGATCGTCGGCACCTTCTTGAAGGGGAACGTCGAGGCCCTCGAGGCCACCTGGCGCTATCGCCCGGTCGACGCGACGCACACCGTCGTCACGCTCGAGATCTTCATCGCGCCGAAGCTCGCGGCCCCCGCGTCGCTCGTCACCAAAGAGGTCGAAGACGCCTGCGGCGACGGGGCGCGCGCCATCCGCGACAAGGCCGAGGCCGCCGCGAAGAAGGTCGCGAAGCTCCCCTGATTTCGGGCTCGAGCGCGCGGTCTCGTCGCGCGACCACGACCTCGCCAGCGCGGCGAGGTCGTCGGCTTTTGTGCCCTGGGGGCGCGCGATCGGGGCGATCTGGTTGCCGGCGGCCATCGGCGCTAAGGGAACGGACGTGAGCGCGACAGACACGCAGAAGCGCGAGGCGATGCACGATCACCTCGAGAAGTCCGACAGCGTCTACGTCAAGTTCGACGCCCGCCGCGATGGGGTCGTCCTGCCGCCGCACCTCAAGCGAGACGCGGGGCTCGTGCTCCAATACGGGCTCAACATGCGCATCCCCATCCCCGACCTCGACATCGGCGAGGCGGGCATCGGCGCGACGCTGTCGTTCAACCGCACGCCGGTGTGGACGTTCGTCCCGTGGTCGGCCGTGTTCGCGATCGTGAGCGAGAGCGGCGCGCGCCTCTGGGAGGCCGACGCGCCCCCCGATCTGCCGCTCGGCGAGGCGGCGGCGCGGGGCGCCAGGCCGAGCGAGCCGCACGCGTCCAAGCCGCCCAAGCGTCCGTCGCTCCGCGCAGTCGAGGGGGGCCGTCGCGCCGAGGAGCCGCCCGCCGTGGAGCCTGGCGAGAAGATGGCGAGCCTCATCGACGAGCTCCCCTCCGAGCCGCTCGTCGCGCCCGAGATCGAGCCGGCGCCGTCGCCACCACCCAGCGCCGCGCGAGCCGAGGACGACATCGTCGACGTCCCGGGCCCGGCCAAGAAGAAGCGCGAGCTGCCCCCCTGGCTTCGCGTCGTGAAGTAGCGGCGCGAGCTTCGGCCTGCTACGCCCCGCCGAACTTCTTGGCGAGCGCCTCGGCCACGACCGCGGGGACGTACCGCGAGACGTCGCCGCGGTGGCTCGCGATCTCGCGCACCAGCGAGGCCGAGATGAACCCCTTCTCGACGCGGGTCGGCAAGAAGATCGTGTCGATCTCGGGGCACATGTCCGCGTTCGCGTGCGCGATCTGCAGCTCGTACTCGAAGTCGGTCGCGGCGCGCAGGCCTCGCACGATCGCGGTGGCCTTGCGCGCGCGCGCGAACTGGATGAGCAGCCCGTCGAACTCGGCGATCTCGACGTTCGGGATGCCGCCGGTCACCTGGTGGAGCATCGCGACCCGCTCGGCCGTCGCGAAGAGCGGCTGCTTGGTCGGGTGGATCCCGATCGCCACGACGACGTGATCGAACAGGGCGGCGGCGCGCTCGATGAGGTCCAGGTGGCCCGCGGTGACGGGATCGAAGCTGCCGGCGTAGACGGCGAGTCGCATCGGCCCGGCAGCTTAGCCGAAGGTCCCCCGCGCGCGGACACTTCCGGGCGCGTCGGCGCGACGACGTTCCGTCTGCGCACTACATTGCCCGCGTGGAGCTCCCCGCCCGCGTCGTCGAGAAGCTCGAGTCGCTGCCGAATCGCCCCGGCTGCTATCTGTTTCGCGCGCGCGAACGCGACGACGGCGCGCCGGGCGAGGTGCTCTACGTGGGCAAGGCGAAGAGCCTGCGCTCGCGCGTGCGCAGCTATTTCCAGGAGGGGAGCTCCGACGCTCGCTTCTTCGTCCCGCTGCTCCGGCGCGCCATCGGTGACCTCGAGACGCTCGTCGCGGCCAGCGAGAAAGAGGCCGCGATCCTCGAGAACGCGCTGATCAAGCAGCACCAGCCGCGCTGGAACGTGAAGCTGCGCGACGACAAGGAGTTCCTCTCGCTCCGGGTCGACCCGCAGCACGAATGGCCCCGCCTCGACGTCGTGCGCAAGCCGCAGAACGACGGCGCGCACTACTACGGCCCCTACCACTCGGCGACCGCCGCGCGCCGCAGCCTGCACCTCGTGAACAAGCACTTCCAGCTGCGCACGTGCTCGGACCAGGAGCTCGGCTCGCGCAGCCGCCCGTGCCTGCAGCACCAGATCAAGCGGTGCCCGGCGCCGTGCGTCTACGAGGTCGATCGCGGCTGGTACGGCGAGCAGGTCCGCGCGGTCGAGCTCTTCCTCGCCGGTCGCCACGACGAGCTCAGCCGCTCGCTGAAGGCCAAGATGGGCGCCGCCGCGCGCGCGCTCGAATTCGAGCTCGCCGCGATCTACCGCGATCAGCTCTCGGCGATCGACGCGCTGCGAATGGAGCAGCGCGTGGTGCAGACGGGGGCGGCGATCGACGTCGCGCAGGACGTCGTCGGCCTGCACCGCGAGGGGGACCTCACCGAGATCGTCGTGCTCTACGTGCGCGGCGGACGCGTGTCCGAGACGGCCGACTTCAGCCTGCAAGCCGAGCTCACCGACGACGAGCTGGTCGGCGCCTTCGTCGCGCAGCACTACGCGCCCTTGGCCGAGGGGGGCGCGACGCCACCCGACGAGATCCTCCTCCCCTGCACCCCCGAGGTGCTCGATGGGACGGCCGAGCTGCTCTCGGAGCGGCACGCCAAGAAGGTGACGCTGCTGGTGCCCGTGCGCGGGCCGCGCGCGCACCTGGTCGCGATGGCGAACGACAACGCGCTGCACGCCTACCAGCAGAAGCGGCGCGCGGGCGACGCGCTCGCCGAGCGGCTCGAGCAGCTGCGCGTGCGCCTGCGCCTGCCGGCGCGCCCCCGGACGATCGAGTGCTGTGACATCAGCCACCTCGGCGGCGGCGACACCGTGGGCGCCATCGTCACGCTGGTCGACGGCGAGCCGGCCCCCAAGCGCTACAAGGGCTTCCACGTGAAGGGGGTGGCCGACGGCGACGACTACGGCGCGATGTACGAGGTGCTCGCTCGCCGGTTCAAGCGGGGCAAGGAGCAGGCGGCGTCGCGCGGCGACGAGGACTCGCCGGCGGGGCGCGTCGACTGGGAGCTGCCGGACTTGTTCGTGGTCGACGGCGGCAAGGGGCAGCTCGCGGTGGCGCTCAAGGCGGCGCACGACCTCGGGATGCACGAGCTGCCGATCGTCGCGCTCGCGAAGGAGAAGGAGCGAGCGGCGCCGTCGTCGCGGCGCGCGGACGCAGATGGCGAGGCGAAGGAGATGGTCGTCGATCGCGTGTATCTGCCTGGTCAGAAGAACGCGATCGAGCTGCGCGAGCACTCGGCCTCGATGTTCTTCCTCGCCCGCGCGCGCGACGAGGCGCACCGCTTCGCCAACCGCACGCGCGAGAAGCTCGGCCAGCGCCGGCGGCTCGCATCGAAGGCCGACGCGCTCAAGGGGATCGGGCCCGCGCTGCGCAAGGAGCTGCTGCGGCGCCTCGGCTCGATGAAGGCGATCGAGGCGGCCGACGACGCGACGCTGCTCGCGGTGCCCGGCTTCGGCAAGCGCCACCTGACGGCGCTCAGGAAGGTGGTGCCGAGCCCGGGCGGGACGACGACCAGCTGAGCGCCGACGGCGCGCGAAGCTACTCCTCGAGCTGCTTGAGGATCGCCTCGAGCCGGCGCGCCGATCGCTCCCAGCCCCCCTCGACGCGCATCGCGCGGCGCCTCAGCTTGCGCATCGCAGGGGTGCCCTGCGCGCCGATCGCGCGCTGGATCGCGGAGAAGATCGACTCGGGGTCGCTCGAGTCGGCGAGGAAGCCGGTGCCCGTGGCGAGCGTCGCCTCGGCGTCGACGATCGCCTCCTCGGCGGCCGGCGAGCGGACCGCGATCGGCACGGCACCGTAGCGCATGCCGGCGCGCGCGGCGGTGGCGGTGGCGCACTCGGCGTCGACGACGAGGAGATGGTCGGCCGCGCCCACCATCCGGTGCAGCTGCGGCTCGGGAACGCCGAGGCGCACGGCGAAGCGCCCCGAGTGCGTCTTGGCGAGGCGCTGCAGCGCGGCGTCGACCTCGGGCGGGACGCTCGCCGCGCCGAGCGCGACGAGCGCGTGCAGCTCCCCCCGCATCGCCCGCGAGAGCGCCGCGACCGCTGCCCCGAGCGCGGGCGGAGCCTCGCCCGAGACGAGCGCGAAGAGCGGGAGCTCCACGTTCGGCTCGAGGCCGAGCTCGCCGAGCAGCGCCGACTTCTGCCGCGCCTTGCCGGTGAGGTCATCGGGATCGAAGCGCGCGGCGAGGTGCGGATCGGTCGCCGGGTTGTACTGCGCGAGGTCGATGCCGCCGCCGATCGACAGCACGTCCTTCGCGCGCGCGCGAAAGACACCGTCGTAGCGGTGCGCCGCGCCGGCCTTCATCAGCGCGTCGCGCAGCGGATCGCCCAGGGCGAGCACCCGATCGGCCGACAGCGCTCCGGCCTTGGCGAGCGACGCCTCGCCGTAGAACTCGATGCCGTCAGGGGTGAAGAGCGCGTCCTCGAGGCCGATCGCCGGCAGCGCGGCGCGCGGGAGCACCGGGCTCTCGGCCGGATCGAGCGCGACGTAGAGCCGCGAGAGCCCCGCGAGCAGGCGGGGGCTCGGACCGCCGTCGGACGCCGGGACCTTCGCGTCCTCGCGGATCGCGAGCATCGCGAACGCTGCCCCCTCGCCCACCGCGACGACCGCCTCGAGCTCCGAGTCGGTGGCGCCCGGACGCGGCGTCACGGCGCCGAGCCGCTGCCGCGCGAGCGCGGCGACCGCGTGACCGAACCAGGCGGTGCGCGCCGCCCGCTCGGGCTCGCTCGTGGCCTCCTGCGGGGACTCGCCGCCGAGCAGGACGATCTCCACGCCGCTCGGCAGGCGCGCATCGTAGATGGTGCGCTCGTGTCGGTGCGCGCCCGCGGCGACGACCAGGGGCGACAGCCGGCGCGCCAGCCCGATCGTCGCGTGCCTCTCGGGATCGAGCGGCGCGACGAGCGTGACGCGGTGTCCGAGCGCGCGGAGCCCCTTCGCGAGGCCTAGCGCGGCGTGCGCCGCGTCGCCGGCCGGCGTGCCCCACGCGGCGACGCCGGGCGCGGGAAGGAAGGAGCGGGTCGCGATCATCAGGTCCATGCCGTAGTCCTCGGGGCCAGCCTCCTAGCACGGCCGACCCCCGGGGGCGTCAGTCTTGGTCGGAATCAAGGCTCGCCCCCGGTTGCTCTAGATTGCGCGGCGCACCGTTTTGGGCGTTTGATTGCGGTTGGGGTCGGGGGGGGACATGAACGTCGAACGTGCGTCACTGGGTCAAGGGCGCTTCCAGCTGCGGAGGCAGCTCGGGCACGGCGGGATGGGGGTCGTCTACGAGGCCTTCGACGAGGTCCGCAAGGCCCGCGTCGCGCTCAAGACGATGCAGCACGTGGAGCCGGCGGATCTCTACCGCTTCAAGCGCGAGTTCCGCGCGCTCGCGGAGGTCGTGCACCCGAACCTAGTCGGGCTCTACGAGCTCGTCGCCGATCGCGACGCGACGTTCTTCTCGATGGAGCTCGTCGAGGGGGTCGATTTCATCACGCACGTGCGGCGCCACGAGCTGCCCACGCTCCTCGGCGTCGCCGACACGGTCAGCGCAGGCGAGCGCGTCAGCGGACTGCGCCTGACGTCGGCGGGGGTCTTCGACGAGACGCGCCTGCGCGCCGCCGCCCGGCAGCTCGCCGAAGGGATCGCCGCCCTGCACGCGGCGGGGACCCTCCACCGTGATCTCAAGCCGTCGAACATCCTGGTCACCGCCGAGGGGCGCGTCGTCATCCTCGATTTCGGGCTCGTGCAGAGCGTAGTCCCCGACAAGCGCACCCTGCAGCAGGGCGTGGCCGGAACACCGGCGTACATGTCGCCCGAGCAAGCACGCGACGACGCCCTCGACGAGGCGACCGACTGGTACTCGTTCGGCTCGATCCTATTCGAGGCGTTGACGGGCAGGTTGCCCTTCGAGGGACCACCGGTCCCGATGCTGCTCGACAAGTCCAGCAAAGACGCGCCGCGGCCCCGCGCGCTCGCGCCCGACGTGCCGGAGGATCTCGACGCGCTCTGCGTCGCGCTGCTCGGCCGCGATCCGAAGACGCGCCCGACGGGCGACGAGGTGCTCGCGTCGCTGCGCCTGTCGCTCGGCGCGACGCCCGCCCCGCGGGCCTCCCTCCCGCCGCCGAGGCGCGCGACGCTCAACACCGCGGCGCCGCTGTTCATCGGCCGTGAGCAGGAGCTCAAGGCGCTGCGCGACGCCTACGACGCGACCCGGCGTCGCGGCGCCTCGCTGCTGCTGGTGCGCGGCGAGAGCGGCGTGGGCAAGACGCACCTCATCTCGCACTTCGCCGAGGAGCTCGAGGCGCTCGGCGCGACGGTGATCCGCGGGCGCTGCTACGAGCACGAGTCGGTGCCCCACAAGGCGCTCGACGCCGCGATGGACGGCCTCAGCGGCGTGCTGCGGCGGATGGACGAGCGGGAGGTGCGCATCGTCATGCCGGCGGGCCTCGGCGCCCTGGTGCGGCTCTTTCCCGTGCTCTTGCGCGTGGAGGCGATCGCGTCCGCACCGCGCAGGGCGGGCGACGCCTCCGATCCGGTCGAGACGCGCCGGCGAGGCGCCCGCGCCCTGCGGGAGCTCTTCGAGCGGCTCGCGGCGCGACGGCGCGTCGTGCTCTGGCTCGACGACCTGCAGTGGGGGGACGTCGACAGCGCGGCGCTGATCGCCGGGCTGCTCCGGCCGCCCGACGCGCCATCGATGCTGGTCATAGGGAGCTACCGCGCCGACGAAGAGCACACGCCGCTGCTCGAGGCGCTGTCGGCCGCGACGGCGGCCTTCGGCGACGATTTGGGGGTCTCGAAGCTCGATCTCGGCGGTCTGTCGCCGACGAGCGCGCGCCAGCTCGCGGCCGCGCTGCTCGAGGACGTCGAGCTCGGCCCGGAGGCCGCGATGCTCGTCGCCAAGGAGGGGGACCGCAGCCCCTTCCTCATCGAGCAGCTCGTTCGTCACGTCAAGCTCGGGCTCGACGAGCGACCGTCCATGTCGGTCGGCCGCCGCCTGACGCTCGCGCAGGTGCTGCGCGATCGCGTGGACGCGCTCGAAGACGACGCGCGCGCGCTCCTCGAGGTCGTGGCCGCCGCGGGCCAGCCGATCGGGCGCGAGGTCGCCAGCGAGGCGGCGAACCTCCACGGCGAAGGGGCGATGGTGGCGCTCGCGCAGCTGCGCGCCGAGCGCTGGGTGCGCGCGCGGCAGCGCGGCGCCGAGATCGAGCTCGAGACTTACCACCACCGCCTGCGCGACGAGCTCATCGCCACGATCGACCCCGCGCGCCTGGTCGGGCTGCACGCCGCGATCGCGCGCGCGCTCGCCGACACCCCGAGCCCCGATCCCGAGCAGCTCGCGCGGCACTACGAGCTCGCCGGCGATCACAAGCGGGCGCACGCGCACGCCGTCGTCGCGGCCGACCGGGCGCTCGACGCGCTCGCCTTCGATCGCGCGGCCGCCCTGCTCCGCAAGGCGATGGCGCTGGCGCCGCAGGCCGGCGACGCGACGCGATCGCTGCGCGTCAAGCTCGGCGAAGCGCTCACGAACACCGGCCGCGGGCACGACGCAGCCCAGGCCTTCCTCGAGGCGGCCGCCGGGGCGCCCGAGATCGAGCGCCTCGAGCTGCGTCGACGGGCCGCCGAGCAGCTGCTGCGTGCGGGGCACATCGAGGCGGGGCTCGACACGATGCGCCAGGTCGCCGCCGCCGTCGGGATGTCGCTCGTGCTCACGCGGGCGTGGGTGCTGCTCGCGTTCTTGTGGGAGGCCTTGCGGCTGCGCCTGCGCGGCCTCGGCCTGCGCGCGCGCGACGCGACGCAGCTCGCCCCCCTCGAAGTCGTGCGCCTCGAGACCTGCGAGTCGATCGCCGCAGCCCTCTCGCTCGTCAACCCGCTCACGGCGCGCGTCTTCGAGCGTCGGTACCTGCGACTCGCCCTCGAAGCCGGCGACGAGCGGCGGGTCGCCCGCGGCCTCGCGCTCATGACCGACTTCACCGCGATCGGCGGCGGGCGCAGCCGCGCTCGCACGGCGCAGCTGCTCGAGCGCCTCGCGCCGA
>JAJXTK010000194.1 GCA_021783935.1 Myxococcales bacterium
GACGCCGCGCTCCCCGCCGGCCACGCCTGGTCCGCCGAGCTCGCCGCCCGCCCGCGCCTGCGCGAGGAGCTCCGCACGCGCGCCGAGCGCCTGGAGTCCGCGCGCGCCCTCGGCGTCGCGCTCGCGGGCCTCTCGCCCGAGCTCGCCTCCCTCATCGCGACGCCCTTTGCGCGCGGCGAGCGCGTCGATCACGTCACCCGCCTCGCCCGCCAAGACCGCGCCGACCTCGAGACCATCTCGATCGGCTTCGGCGACGGCACGCCAGACTCCTTCTCCTTCGCCGGCTCCCTCGACGCCGTCGATCGCGCGCTCCTCGCCGCCCTTCGCGCGACGCCGCTCGCCGGCACCGGCGCCCCCGACGTCGCCGCGCGTCTCGCCCCCGCCTCGCTCCTCACGCACCGCGTCCCCGACGTCGCCGCCGCGGCGCGCCTCGTCGCGCAGCTCGTCGCGAAGCAGCCCGAGGCGCTCGTCCTCGTCCCCGACGCGACGACCGCCGCCCGCGTGCGCGTGGCCCTCGCGCGCAACAGCCTCGCGGTCGCCGACGACGCCCCGATCCCCCTCGCCAGCCACGCGCTCGCGGCCACGCTGCGCGCCCTCTTGCCCCTCTTCGCCAGCAAGGGGGAAGCGCCGCTCGATCACGAGGACCTGCTCCGGCTGATGCGCAGCCCGGTGCTCAAGCGCGGCGAGCCGAAGGTGCGAGCGCGGGGCGAGGAGGCGCCCGCGGTCGCTGCCGACGATGCAGCCGACGACGAGCTCACGCTCGAAGCGCGCACGGGCGCCGACGGGCAGCCCGAGCCCCGGCTCCTCGCGCCGCGCGATCTGCACGCGATGCTCGGCGAGATGCGGCTGGTGCGGGCGCCGCTCACCGCGTGGCTCGACCGCGCAAAGGCAGTCGAAGCGCGGCTGCGCGCCGCGGAGGGGGAGTGGGCGGCGCGCAAGCGCATCTCGGCCGAGGTGCTGCGGCTGCGTCTCGAGCGCCTCGCCACGCACGCGTCCGACGGCACCCTCGGCGCGCTAGGGCGCTTCGCCGCGGAGCTCGGGCTGCGTGGCAACGATCCGCTCGGGCGCGCGATGCTCGGGGCGCTGGCGGATGCGCACGCGGCGGCCGCGACGGCCGAGGCGCTCGACGAGGTGCTCGAGCGATCCACCTCGAGCCGCGCCGTGCACGATGGCGTGACCGTCATCCAGTACCGCGAGTACGACGGCCGCCCCTCGCCGCTCGTCGTCCTCGCGGGCGTGCACGACAAGGGGCTCGGCCGCGTGCCGCGACCCGATCCATTCTGGCGCCAGAACGATCTCGACGCCCTGGGAATCAAGGGTGGTCGTGACGCGCAGCGGGAGCTGCTGGCGCTCGCGCGGTGGGCGATCGCGCGCGCGGCCACGGCGGTCGCGGTGGCGCCGACGCACGACGCGTCCGGGCGGCGCGTGGCCTTCCCGGTCGATCTCATCGGCGAGGTGCGCTTCGACGATCGCTACGCCGCGGGGGCCTACGGTCGCGGCCTCACCGGAGAGAAGGGCGAGAGCGTGCTCTCGGAGCTGGCCGATCTCGGCAAGTTCCACGAAGCCGAGCCGGGAGAGAAGGACGACGATCTCGCCATCCAGATCGACGCCGAGTGGGCCCGCGCGGGCGCGCGCTTCGAGGAGGTCGCCGAGCAGGCTGGGGCCGAGACGAAGGACGTACCCAATCCGAAGGCCGACGCGCTCGACGCGTTCCTGGCGCACGCGCCTCTGCGGCCTCTGCGTCTGCTCCCCCTGCTGGGCAAGACGGAGCGAAGCGAGGACGAGCGCGCCGCCGCGCGCGAGGGCTTCACGCTCTCGGCGACCGAGCTAGGGCACTTCACCCAGTGCCTCTACAAGGCCTTTTGCGCGACGGCGCTCGGCCTCCGCAAGCGCGATCCGGTCGAGGACGAGGCGAGCGCCCGCGACCTCGGCACGCTCGCGCACGCGGCGCTGGAGACGGCCGTGAAGGGGGAGTTCCTGCTCGTGCCGGACGAGCAGCTCGCGATCGCGCGCGCACGCGTCCTCGAGAAGCTGCAGAAGGGGACGCGCGAGGAGCTCGCCAAGTTCGTGAAGGAGCTCGGGCTCACCAAGGGCGACGCCGTGCACACGGCAGCCTCCGCGCAGGCCGAGCGCTGGGCGGCGAACTGGAGCCGCTGGCTCGACGGGCGCCTCCGCGCGGTCTCCGACGTCAGGGAGGAGCGAAACGCGGAGATCGTGAAGGCCGCGAAAGCCTGGCCGGAGCGCAACGCGATCTGGGAGGCGCTGCGCACAGGCGCGGACGCGGCGAAAAAGGCGCTCGACGACGGCCTGGCCGCCTCGATCCGCGCCGCGATGGAGTCGGGGACACTCCCCGCCGACCTGCCGCTGCTCATCGCGGAGATCGCGCCGAAGAAGCGAGGCCCCGCGAGCGCGGTCCTGGCCCAGGCCGCCCAGCAGGCGCACGTCGCCGGCCTGCGCGATCGCCTCGACGAAGCCCGCCTGCGCACGGCCGTGAACGACGCCGGCGACGCGAAGGTCGTCCGCACCGAGCTCGCGTTCGGCGACATGAAGCACCGCGACGACGCGGTCCCCATCGGGCCGATCGCACTCGGCGAGATCCACGTGAAGGCTCGCGGCAGCATCGACGCTGTCCTGGCGCACGTCGCCGGCGCCTCGGCGAGCTACGAGGTCGTCGACTTCAAGACCGGCCGCTCGGCGGCGAAGCTCCACGAGATCCTCGGGACGCTCACCTCGCCGCAGCTCGCCTTCTACGCGCTGGTGCTCTCGGCCGTCGCCAAGGCGGAGGGGAGCGACCTCGAGGCCCGCGAGACGCGGCGGCTCACGTACGACCTCATTCGCGGCAAACCGACCGAGGCCGAGGCCGAAGCGGGGGATCTCGATCGCGCGCGCGAGATCTTCGGCGCGCTGCTGGCCCGCGCGCTCGACGGTGACTACTCCCTGTCGCCCCACCCGCTCGGCTGCCCGCACGAGCGGAGCGGCTACTGCGACTTCCAGGAGCTCTGCCGACACCGCGGCACGCCCGAGGCGCCAGACGAGAGCGAATCGTCCGAGCTGTCCGGACAAGAGGTGGCGTCGTGAAGCACCCGAAGCTCGTCAGCGCCCCGGCCGGCTCGGGGAAGACCACGCGGCTGGTGCAGGAGTACCTCACGCTGCTGCGGCGGTTCGAGGCCGATCGCGTCGTCGCCATCACGTTCACGCGCAAGGCGGCGGCGGAGCTGATCGACCGCGTCTCGTCGGTCCTCCGAGCGATCCTCGGGCACACGCCGATGAAGGATCTCGAGCTGTACAAACCGTACGCGCCGACCAATCCGAACGTGATCCGCGAGGCGCTGGCGACGCTCGCGGGGGCGCCGATCGGCACCGCCGACGCGTTCGTGCAGACCATGCTGCAGGAGCAGATCCTCCATGCGCACCTGCCGCTCCCCGACGGCACCAAGGCGTGGCTCGACGGCATCGAGCGCGCGGGCGACGAGAGCGAGGCCTACGAGCTCGCTGCGCGCGAGCTGCTCGAGTCGGGCGGCCCGGCCGCGCAGATCGTACTGACCTACACGACGGTCGGCGAGGGCGCCGCATCCGTCGCCGCGCTCGCCCAGCGGCCTTCGCTCCGGCGTGCGTCGGCCGTCGCCCTGCGCGACGAGGCGGCGGCGCTGCTGCGCGCGCGAATCGACGCGCGGAAGCCCGAGTGGCTCGGCGTCTCGGCCGGTGACGTCAACGCCGCCGGTGAGCGATGGGACGAGGCGGTGACCGCCTGGCTCGCGAGGCCCGCAGGGGCGGTGCCGGATGGCCTGCTCCCGTGGCTGACGGCGCTCGCGAAGAAGAAGTGCCCGGCGCGGCACGCGGACGCGCTCCATGTGCTGACAGAGGCCGCGAACACGCTCGACATCCCGCTGACGCCGACGCTCGCCGGCCGGCTGAAGCTCGAGAGCGAGTGGGGCCTCCCGGACGCGCTCGCCGACGCCGACGCGCTGGCGGACGCGCTGACGTCGCTCGCCACCCAGGCGCGCACGCAGGCCTTGAAGGCCCTCGCGGCCGCGGGGGCGGCCGGCTACGGCGAGCTGCTCCTCGCGGCGACGGCGCTGTGCCGCGAGAAGCCGGCGTCGTTGAAGGGCCGCTACGACGCGCTGCTGGTCGACGAGGTGCAGGACACCAGCGCCGCGCAGCTCGACTTCTACACGGCCTTCGCCAGCCTGCGTGACGACGTGCCCGACAAGGCCATCGCGGCGTTCTTCGTCGGCGATGTACGGCAGTCGATCTACCGATTTCGCGACGCCGATCCCACGGGTTGGGACCGGTTGGAGGCGGACGTCGCCGAGGCCGAGCCCTTGTGGGCGAACTACCGTTCGAGCCACGCGCTCGTCGGCGCGCAGCGGCTGCTCTTCAAGGACTTCTCCGGGGTGCGCGATCTCGAGAAGCTCGTGCCCAAGCGGAAGGACAAGGGGACCCTGACGGCGCCCGTGCACGTCATCGCCGTTGATGACGACGAGTCCGACGCCGACGAGCTGACGGTGCATCACTTCGCAGCGAGGCTCAAAGCCGCCACGCGTCGTGCGGAGGTCCCGCACGCCGCGGTCCTCGTGACGTCTTGGTCGCTCGCGGCCCGCGCCAAGGAGCTGCTCCGGGCCCACGGGATCGCGGCCCAGCTGACCGGCGACAAGGCCCTCCTCGGCGGGCGCGTGGCGACCGACGTGCGGCTGTTCCTCCGCGCGCTGCTCGACGCGACGGACGATCTCGCGATGGTCGGCGTGCTCAAGCACCCGTCGATCGGCGTCACCGACGCGGGGCTGCTGCAGCTGCGCAAGACCGAGGGGCTCTACCTTTCGGCGATCTTCAACGACAAGACCGAGGCCGCGTGGCCAGAGTCCGAGCGTCGCGCCCTCACGCGCGGCGCGGCGCCGCTGCGCGCGGCGCGGATGACCCTCGGACGCGAGCCCACGGCGGACGTCATCGAGCGCTTGGCGTCGCAGCTCCACTGGCGCCCGCTCCTCGAGCACGGACCGGAAGGGGAGCGCGGCGAGGCCGTCGCGCAGCTCGAGGTCGTGATCGAGCTGATCCGCCAGATCGAGGAGCCGCTGGGCACCGATCCGTACGAGGTCCTCGCGAAGCTCGAGCCGGGGTCGGAGCGCGCCGACGATCTGCCGCCGGTGCGGCTGCAGGCCGGCGAGGACGTCGTGACGATCACGACGATCTTCGCCGCGAAGGGGCTCGAGTGGGACCACGTCGCGATCCTCGGCATCGCGGGCAAAGGCGGTGGCACCAGCGAGACCGAGGGGCTCGCGGTCACCTTTCATCACCCGGCCAACCCGTTCGGCGTGCGGCTCGATCCGCGCGGCGCGCTCGCGCCGCTGCGCGATCCCATCGCGGCGCTGTGGGGTGCGGTCGACGCCGACGCGGGGCGGCAGGAAGCGGCGCGGCTCTTCTACGTCGCCTTCACGCGTGCGGCGGAGACCGTGACGTTCGGTTTGCCGAAGCCGGCAAAGAACGCGAAGGGCGCGAATGGTGGCGAGAGCTTCGTCGGCACGCTCCGCGAACGGGTCGCGGCGCTCGCCGGGAACAAGGAGCCGGGCCTCGTCGGCGTCGTGAAGCTGCTCGAGGGGAAGGCCGACGTGGTGGTGGCGCCCCCGATCCCGATCGTGCGCGCGCGAACCGCCCTCGCGGGAACGCTCGACGCGACCTGGCTAGAGTCGGACGGCAAGAAGCTGGCGCAACCCTCCGCGCTCAAGGACCTGCTGAAGGGGCCGGAGCGCGAGGCGATCTGCGCGCGCATGTTGGCAGGCGCGCGCTTCGTCGCGTCGAGCCGCAAGGTGCCCGAAGCGCCTCCGGAGCTGGCCGAGGACGATCCGCGCGACATCGGCGATCTCGTGCACGGCTGGCTCGAGCGCTGGGCGTTCAAGGGGAACCCCGAGCTCCGCATGGCGACCGAATACCTGACGGATCGCTATCGGCTCGATCCCGCGGACGCCGCGAGCGTCGGCGCGTGGCTGTGCGAGACGGGGCGGATCGTGCACGACGAGCTGCCCGGTTTCGCGACGCTGGTCGCGGACGCGCGGAAGGTATCTTTCGAGCAGCCGCTGATCGGCGTGGTCGGCGACACGATCCTGAGCGGCCGTACGGATCTGACCATTGAGCGCTCCGACGGCTCGATCGTGGTGGTCGACTTCAAGGCGGGGAGCCACGTCGCGATCGGCGCGACGCGCGAGAAGATCCCGAGCTTCAGCGAGTACGCCCTGCAGCTGCACGCCTATGCGGAGCTGCTCCGGGGCGCCGGGCTGAAGGTCGCGGAGGTGGGGCTGCTGTACGTGCGGGGGGCGAGCTGGGTGCGGTTCGCGGGGTGAAGCTGCGGCGCTACCGCCGCTCAGCAACGAACGCCGCGACGAACGCGCGCTGCGCCTCGGTCTCGACGGCCCCCGCGATGAGGCGTCTGACCCACTCGACGCACTCCGGCCCCGACAGCTCCGACCGACGACCGATGAAGCACGCGAGAAACAGCCCCGTGCGCCCGATGCCGGCGGCGCGGTGCACGAGCACGCCATCGCCGGCGCCAAGGTGACGCGCCCGACGCGACCCAGCATCTGGTCTCGGACACGTTCCTGCGGTTCAAGGGGCTCGAGCGACCGTTCGTGATCGTCTCGGAGCTCTCGCTCGGCCCCCGTGCGTACGACGTCCGGATGCACATCGCGCTCACGCGGGCGACCATGCAGTGCGTGGTGGTCGCGACGTACGAGGAGATCGCGGTGGACGAGCGGCTGCGGGCGCTGGCGGAGGGCATGCCGGCGTGAGGCTCGCAGCGGCGTCTCCACGAGCCCGGCAACGCGACGGCCACGGACGCCGCCTCGACGCCGACGAGGGTCGCCGTACACTGTGCGCGTGGAGCCCGCCCGCAAGCTTGCGACGTACGACGAGCTGTTCGCCCTGCCCTCGGGCACTCGCGCGGAGATCCTCGACGGAGCCATCGTCACATCTCCTTCGTCGCTGCCGGAGCACGGCCGCGCGCAGCAGGGCCTGGCGCGCACCGTCGGAAGCCCCTTCGACGAGGACGACGGACGCGGAGGCCCTGGCGGCTGGTGGATTCTCCAGGAGATCGACGTCCGCCTCGGCCCCCACGACATCGTGCGCCCCGACGTGTGCGGCTGGCGGCGCGAGCGGTTGCCGAGCCCGTGGGGCCAGCGCCCGATCGAGGTCGTGCCCGATTGGATCTGCGAGGTCGTCTCGCCGTCGAACGAATCGCACGACCGCGTGAAGAAGCGCAGGCTCTACGCGGGCACGAGCGTCGCTTTCTACTGGATCGTCGACCCCGCAGCGCGGACGCTCGAAGCCCTGCGGCTCGTCGATGGGATCTGGGTCGACGCGGGGAGCTTCGACGACGAAGACGTCGCGCGCATCCCGCCGTTCGAGGCGGTCGAGCTCGAGGTCGGAAGGCTCTTCCCGCCGCGCCCCTGAAGACGCACGCGCTCACGCCGACCCCGGCTTCGCCGCCTCGGCCAGCCACGCCTCGAGCAACCCCGCCGGCCCCGCCTCTCCGACCTGCACAGGGGGCCCGACGACGAGGTACGTCGCGAGCACCCCCGCGCGCCCGGAGAAGACCATCGGCTCACCCGGGCGCAGCCGCCACCACGACCGCGGCCGCGGCTTCCCCACGGTTCGCGGCGGAGGGTCGGCGTTCGTCTGCGGCGCGGACAGCACGTCGAGCGTGATCGCCCGCGCGAACCGCACGCCGTGCGCCTTCGCCCACGCGCGTGCGCACTGCTCGAGCCGCTTGCGCGACGAGCGCTTGCCGGTCCCCTCCAGCACGACCCATACGTCGCCCGGCGCGAGGATCTCCCAGGCGCCCTTCGTCGCCGCGTTGAACGCCCAGCGCAGGTGCACCACCGCATGCGGCTCAGAAGCCATGTTTCGCCCGGAAGCGCGCCGTCCGCGCGAGGACGCAGTCGACGTGCGCGACCAGTACGGCCGCCCCGATGTGCTGCGGCAGCCGCGAGACCTGCCCGAGCGGCCACGTCGCCTCGCGCACGATGCGCTCGCCGTCGAGCGCGTGCACGAGCAGCTCGTAGCCCGAGCCCGCGGGGAGGATCTGCAGGTCGACCTCGAGTTGCTCGGCGTAGGCCGCCTGCACGAACGGCAGCAGCCGATCGCCGGCGGCGGTGTCGAGGAGCGCGAGGGTGCGTGGCACGAAAGTGCGGAGGTCCATGGACGTACTACGCGGGCCGCGGGTCGAAATCCGCGGAGGGCGGCGCGCGGTGCGACGGATCCGGTCGCACCGCGCGCGGCCGTCGCGCTCAGCACGCCGGCTCCGCCCGCAGCACCGTCACGCCCGCAGCCGGCGCGACCTGCACCCGCGCCGCCCGCTCCAGCATCGTGTGCGTGATCCGCCGCTCGCCGATCTTGGCGCTTGCCGCGTCCAGCGCCGCGGCGAGCATAGCGTTGCGGATCTGCCCGCCCGAGAGGTCGAAGCCTCGCGCCAAGCGGATCGCGTCGATGTCGCCGGCGAGCGGCGCCTCGCTCGGGAGCATCCGCCGCCAAATCGCCGCGCGCGCGGGCACGTCCGGCCGCTCGTAGGTCAGCCGCAGCTGCAAGCGCCGATCGAAGGCGGGGTCGATCTCCTCGACGAGGTTGAAGATCGCGAACCCAGACGAACGCCCGCGACCTCGACCGGCCCGGCGGGCGACCTCGGCAGCCGATCCTCGGGGAGCCACTGGCCGTTGGGTAGCTCGCCGCGCCACGGATCCCAGGCGCGGACGCTCTCGAGCGCGGTGCGAGGCGGCTCGCCTGCGAGCACCAAGAGCCGGAACGCGGCGCGCTCGACGTCGCTCAGCTCGGCGTCGCGGGTCCCGCGCTCCCAACGAGCAGCGAGCGCCAGCAACTGCTCGATCCCCTCGTCGTCGAGGCGTCCTTGCGCACCGAGCGCGCGCGACGCCGCGCGCACGCATCGCAGCGGGCGGGAGCTCGCGCTCCAGTCGCGGAGCTCCCGCTGCGCGTCGCCTTGGTGGGTCGGAATCGGCTCGAGCAGCGCCTGCATGCGCCGGATGACGAGCTCGTCGACGTCGTAGCCGCCCTCGACGGGGTTCACGCACGCGACGACGAAGCACCCGTCGGGAAGGCGGTAGTCGTTGAGCCGACGGGCGGTGAGCAGCTGCAGGCAGGGCTGGCGGACGGAGCGATCGCAGCGATTCAGCTCCTCGAGGACGAGCATGCTCGGCCCCTCGCCGGCCGACGGCAGGTGCGCGGGGGGCGCGAAGCGGGTGCGGCCGGCGTCCTGATACGGCAAGCCGGTCAGGTCCGTGGCTTCCAAGAGCGAGAGATCCAGGACGTGCACGCGCAGGCCGCGCGCGCCGCCGAACTCCTGCAGGAAGTCGCTCTTGCCGATGCCGTGACTGCCGCTCAGGAGCTCCGGCGACGCCAAGCTCGTCGTGCCGGAGGAGCCCGTCTGACCGTTCTCTGTCCGGCTTGGTGCGGCACCTTGGTGCGGACCGCACCAAACTCGCGCCAAGGTATTCACGAAACCCCGAGAAATCCGGAGCCGACCACGGGATTTGAACGCACGCTTGGAACGCGCGTTCGAGCTTGTTTTCTCGGGCGATCGTGAGAGGAGCCAGGCTCGGTCGACTGCGGCGTTCGGCGGGTGACGTGCGGGGTCGGGATCCCGCCCTGAGCGCGATCGTCGCTGTTACAGCCCCCATCCCCGCCCTTCCCCCGCGGTGCGGGGGAAGGGAGATCGCGTGGCGCGAACGCGCGCAGGCAACCGTGCCTCGGCGTGG
>JAJXTK010000195.1 GCA_021783935.1 Myxococcales bacterium
CTGCGCCTCCTCGGCGAGCGCGAGCGCCCGCTGGTCGTCGCCGAGGGAGCTGAGGATCGACGCGTCGAGGGCGAGCAGCAACGGCCGCTGCAGCCGGATCCGCTTGCCGACCGACCCGCGATCGACGGGCACCGTGATCGACACATCCGAGAGCGTGAGGCTCGCCGTCTGCGCCCGCGCGTCGGCGGCCTCGTCGCAGAAGCGCGCGATCGCGCGCAGCCGATCGGCCTCGCGGTCCGGCGTCGTGAGCGCCAGGAAGCGGGCGCCGAAGATGATGAAGTCGGCCTCGTCGCCGACGTGAGAGTAGCTCGCCGCCGCGACCCGCTGCCCCTCGGCGGCGAGCGCGAGCGCCTTGCGGAAGTCGTGCGCGCGCTCGGCGCGAGAGATCTCGACGCGAATGGCCTCGAGGCTGTCGGGGTGGAGCCGCCGCTCGCGCGCCCAGAAGGCGGCGTCGTCGGTGAAGTCGTCCGCGCGCGCGACCGACGCGACGCCGAGCACCAGCGCGCATGCGCCGGCGGCCACCGTGGCGAGGCGGCGCGGCCGCTCGGCGAGGAGCTCGATCGCAGCGACGAGCGCGAACGCGAGCCCGATCATCGGCAGATAGAGGAAGCGATCGGAGACGAGCGTCATCATCGCCGTCGGCACGACGTTCGACGTCGGCAGGATCGAGGCGAAGAAGAGCGCGAGCCCGACCGTCACCCCCGGCGCGCGGCGCCGCGCCGCGAGCGAGAGCGCCGCGAGCGTCGCCAAGAAGAGCGCGCCCGCGGCCATGTACGAGGCGTGGAAGACGAGCCGCCCGTGGTGCGAGTGGACGAGCCCCTGTTGGACCGACAGCTCGCGCGGCCAGAAGGTCGAGCGCGCGTAGTGCCCGAACGACTCGAGCACCATCTTCGCGCGGTCGGCCGCGCCGATCGCGCCGGCCACGATGAACGGGAGAAAGCGGCGCCGCAGCAGCAGGTAGGCGGCGGCGAGCCCGAGCTGCGGCAGCCCCGCGCGCGCGAGCTTGCGCGCGACGGGCAGCTCGATCGCGGGGCGCCCGAGCGCCGCCCACGCCTCGACGGCGATGAACGCGGGGATGACGATCGCCTGCTCCTTGGTCGTGTAGGCGAGCAGCGTCGCGAGCGCCTCGACGGCGAAGCCGGCCCCGCGCGCGCGCGGCGAGCTCCCCCGCGCGCGCATCGCCCACCCCTCGCACGCGAGCAGGACGAACGCCGCGCAGAGCACGTCGGTGCGCCCCGCGATCCAGGCGACGCTCTCGGCCTTGGTCGGGTGCAGCACGAAGAGCGCCGCGGCCACGAGCGCGGGGATGGGCCGACCGATCCACCGATGCAGCGCGCGGAAGGCGAGCAGCCCGACCAGCCCCTCAGAGAGCAGGTTCGTCAGGTGGAAGACGAACGGCTCGCCGCCGCCGAGCTTCCAGTCGACGGCGTAGCTGAAGGTGACGAGCGGCCGCCAGTAGATCATGAGCCGACTGAACGTCCGTGCTTCCTCGTCGAGGTCCCAAAAATCGTGGGTGAACCAGCGCGTCCAGTGCGAGAAGGAGTGCGCCCAGGAGTTGCACTCGACGAGCGCGTGGTCGTCCCAGATCCAGGGGCCGCCGAGCGCGACGGCGAAGGGCGGCACCGCGAGCAGCGCGATGGCGGCGGCGAGCAGGGCGGGCCGGGGCGGGCGCGCCTTACGCCCGACCGCGCGCGCGTCGTCCGCTGCCTCGACCGCTCCTCGCTCGTCCGCGCCGTCCGGCAGCTCGCCCATGCGCGCATCGTCCACGACCGCCGCGCCGATGCAACGGGCCCGCTCGAGGCACGAGCCGGAGCGCGAGGTCGGTTTGGCCGGGCGCGCCGGAGGTGCCTATGCTCGCGGCGATGGCGACGACCGCCCCTCTTCGTGACGCCGCGGCCGCCAAGGTCCTGGTCGTCGACGACGAGCCGAGCCTACGCGAGATGATCTCGATCCTGCTGCGCCGCGAGGGGCTCGACGTCACCGCCGCGCCCGGCTTCGCGCGCGCGAGAGAGCTCATCACCGGCTCGGCCGCCCCCTTCGCGCTCGTCCTCACCGATCTGGTGATGCCCGACGGCTCGGGGCTCGACCTGCTGACGGCCGCCAAGGAGCGCAACCCGGCGACCGAGGTCATCGTGATGACGGCGCACTCGACGGTCGACGCCGCGCTCGACGCGATGAAGCGCGGCGCCTACGACTTCGTCGCCAAGCCCTTCCAGAGCGCCGAGCTGCGGCTCCTGGTGGGCCGCGCCGTCGAGAAGAGCGCGATCGTGCGCGAGAACGTGCGGCTGCGCGCGATGCTCGCGGTCGAGCGCCCCGAGGATCCGCTCGAGCAGCTCGGCAAGAGCCCGGCGATGCGGGCCATCGTCGATCTGATCCGCCGCGTCGCCGCCTCGCGCACCACGGTCTTGATCACGGGCGAGAGCGGCACGGGCAAGGAGCGCATCGCGCGCGCGCTCCACGCGACCTCGGATCGCGCCGACAAGCCGTTTCTGGTCGTCAACTGCGGCGCGCTCCCCGAGAACCTGATGGAGAGCGAGCTGTTCGGCCACGAGAAGGGGGCGTTCACCGGCGCCGCGGGGCGCCACCTCGGGCTCTTCCGCGAGGCCGACGGCGGCACGCTGCTGCTCGACGAGATCGGCGAGCTCCCCCCCGCGCTGCAGGTGAAGCTGCTGCGCGTGCTGCAGGAGCGCAAGGTGCGCCCCGTCGGCGCGAGCCAGGAGCTCCCCGTCGACGTGCGCCTCGTCGCGGCGACCAACCGCGACGTCGAGAAGGACGTCGCCGCGGGGCGCTTCCGCAACGACCTCTACTACCGGCTCAACATCATCCGCCTCGAGGTCCCGCCGCTGCGGCAGCGCGCCGAGGACATCCCGTGGCTCGCCGAGGCCTTCGTGCAGCGCTTCGCAATCGAGCACGGCAAGAGCATCCGAGGTCTCGCGCCCGACGCCCTGCGCGCCCTGCTCGCGCACGATTTCCCGGGCAACGTCCGCGAGCTCGAGAACGCGATGGAGCGCGCCGTGGCCTTGAGCCAGGGGCCGACGATCGGCCTCGGCGATCTGCCGCCCGCCGTGGCAGGGAGCGTGGCTGCCCCCGCCACCGCGCTGTTGGCGCTCCCGGATGGCGGCTGCGACCTCGATCGTGTGGTCGCCGAGGCGGAGCGACGCCTCATCCTGCAAGCCCTCGAGCGCACGGCGGGGGTCCGCACGCAGGCCGCGAAGCTGCTCGGCGTGACGTTCCGCTCGCTCCGCTACCGCCTCGGGAAGCTCGGGATCGACGCAGCCGAGAGCGAGACGGACGAAGATGACGAGGGACAATCCTCGTCACCCGACTCGCGGCGAAGGTGACGTTCTTCGTCACCTGTGCCGAGGTAAGACAAGGGACGACAACCTCCGCACCAGCGAATTTTACGGCTTCGCGCGGATGATGGAACATTGGGTCCCGTCGGCTCCTGGCGCCCGCTCCGCGGCACAGTGGCTGCTTGCGGAGGCTCACACCCCATGTCCGGTCGCAACGCCCCGTCCGCTCGATGCTCGTCGTCGACGGCGGGGTTCACGCTGATCGAGCTGATGATCACCGTCGCGATCGTCGCGGTCCTCGCGATCCTCGCGGGGGTCGGCTACGCGCGCTGGCTTCGCACCTCGAAGACGGGCGAGGCGACCGCGATGCTCGCGGCGCTCAAGGGGGGCGAGGAGACCTACCGGGCCGAGACGTACCAGTACCTCGACGTCAGCAACTGCGGGACGAGCTGCGCGGCGCTGCCGACGTCGAGCACCGCGCTCTACTACCCATCGTCGGTCCCGAACGATCAGCGCACGCCGTGGAACCCCCTCGCCTGCATCGGAACGCCGATCTGCGCGAACTTCGTGAAGCTGAACATCTCGGCCGACAACACCTCGGCGGGGGTCTACTATCGCTACGCCGCCGCCGCGGGCCCGGCGACCGGCGCGGCGTTCACCTTCGATGGTCGCGCCTACCCCGCGGCGAACGACCCTTGGTTCGTCGCCAAGGCGTGGGGCGATCTCAACGCCGACGGCGTGTACGCCCAGTACTGGACGTCATCGATGGATTCGACCGTCTGGAGCACCAACCCGGACGAATGACGCGAGCAAGATCAGGCGCCCACTCGTGAACCACCGCGGGGCCGGAATCGGTCAGGGCAACGTGGGCAACCGCCCGACCGACACCCAGGAGAGAACGCAATGTTGAAGGCACTGCTACGCAAGCGTGAGGAAGGCTTCACCCTCGTCGAGCTCATGATCGTCGTCGCGATCATCGGCGTCCTCGCAGCCCTCGCCATCTACGGCGTCAGCCGCTACCTGAAGCACTCGAAGACGGCGGAGGCGTCGCGCAACCTCGCCGCGATGGAGACCGGCTCCAAGAACGCCTACCAGCAGGAGACCGATCAGAACGGCGCCGGCACCGGCCCCTACATCCACACCTTCTGCATGTCGGCCGCCTCCAAGCAGCCTTCGGTCCTGCCGGCGGCCTCGAAGGGGATGGGCGTCTACACCGAGCTGACCTGGCAGTGCCTCAAGTTCTCGGTCAACGAGCCGCAGTTCTATCAGTACGACTACCAGAGCAACTCGGTCGGCGGCGGCGTCGGCACCAGCGCCACTTACACCGCCATCGCGAATGGCGACCTCGACGGCAACGGCGTGGCCTCGACCTTCCTGCTCATGGGGCAGGGGGGCATGACCGGCGACGCGCAGCGCATCAGGTGGCAGGTCATCAACGAGGACGAGTAGGCCGCTCGCGCGTCGTGAGCGATGGCTCGGCGGCCTCTTCGCAGGCCGTCGGGCCGTTTCTTTCTGCCGCCCCGAGCCCGTCGAGGGAACCGACCATGCGCACCCATCGAGCTGGGTTCACGCTCGTCGAGCTGATGATCGTCGTCTCGATCATCGGCGTGCTGGCCGCGCTGGCCATCTACGGCGTCGCCCGCTACTTGAGGCACGCGAAGACGGCGGAGGCCACGCGCGCGCTCGGCGCGATCGAGAACGGCTCGCGGCAGCAGTACGAGCGCGAGACCCCGTGGGGCGACCCGAGCTCGGTCATGACCCTGGCTTGGGTGCACTCGTTCTGTCCCCCCGACGGCCCGACGCCGGCGAGCGTGCCGATGGCGTCCAAGGCGCCGGTGGTCGCCGGGCAGTGGGACACCCAAGGGTGGGCGTGCCTCAAGTTCGCGATCGATGCGCCGTCGTACTACTCGTACCAATACGCATCGAACTCCGGCACGGGCACCGCGGCCGTGTATTCGGCCTATGCGTTCGGCGATCTCGACGGCAACGGCGTGCAATCCACCTTCCGGCTCGTCGGCGTCGGTGGACCCGGCGGCGACGCGGTCCGGCAGTCGTGGCTCGCCATCAACGAAGACGAGTAGCGCGGCGCGGTGCTAGCGTCCCCGCATGGTGCGCAGGCGTCGAGCGCGCGAGCGGGGCGTGACCCCCGTCGAGGCAGCGTTGCTGTTCGCCGTCTTCGGCGTCGCGCTCGCGGCGACGGTCCCTGCGTGCCTTCGCAGCGTTCGCCTCGCGCGCACCGCGGAGGCCACCGACTCGCTCAAGCAGCTCTCCGACGCCACCGTCTCGGTGCTCGCCTCCGGCGGCGCGCTCGCGAGCGCACCGCTCACGCCGGCGCGGGTGCCACCCGGCGAGCCGGCGGCCGACCCCGCGGGCAGCTGGAGCCACCCGACGTGGCGCGCGCTTCGATTCGGCTTCGACGAGCCGCACTGGTTCTCCTATCGCGTCGACGTCGATCCCATGAGCGCGGTGCGGCTCACGGCGCACGGAGATCTCGACGGCGACGGCGTGACGTCGCTCTTCGAGCGCGAGGTCGCCATCACGCCAGCCGGGCCGGTGGCGCGCGAAGGGGTCGTGACCCGCGCCCCGCTCGAGTAGGGAGGCTCGAGGTGCGATCGAGCCGCGCGCGCGCCCTGCTGACGATCGTCGCCATCGCGGCGCTCGCCACGGCCACCGATCGAATGCGCAAGCGGGTCACCGAGCGCGTCTCGCACGCGCAGGAGGCGAGCGACGTCTACCCGCTGCCGGCGCCCGCGCAGGTGCAGATCGCCGCCGTCGGCTACGACGAGGCGGTCGCCTCGGTCTTGTGGGCTTCGCTGCTCTATCAGTACGGCGATCACGTCGGCAAGAACCGGCCGTTCCTCTACGCGCCCGAGTACGCGCGCACCATCGTCCAGCTCGATCCGCAGATGCGGCAGGTCTATCGGTTCCTGAGCACCTTCGTGACCATGCAGGTGAAGCCTCCCGAGGTGCGCGAGCTCGTCGAGGTGCGCGAGCTGCTCGAGCGCGGCCTCGAGACGCTCCCTTCGGAGCCGGACGTGTGGGGCGCCTACGCGACCTTCATGATGTTCGAGGCCTCGCCGAACCTCCCCGAGGAGCAGCGGACGCGCTGGCGAGTGCTCGGCTCGCGCGCGGCCGAACGCGCCGTGGAGCTCGGCTTCCGAATCGACGACCTCGGCTACACCGGCGCGCTCTTGCTCGAGCGCAACGGCTATCGCGACCTGGCCATCGCGCAGCTGCGGCGCGCCTACGCGATCGCGCCGAACGACGAGACGCGCGCGAAGATCGCCCGCAAGCTCGAGCGGCTGCGGGCGGCGAACGTCGTCGAGGCGCTCTCGCGCGGCTTCGACGCCTTCCGGGCGCGATGGGCGGAGCGCGCCCCGTTCGTGATCGAGTCGACCTTCGCGCTCATCGACTCGACGCGCGACGTCGCGGCGTGCGCCGGCAAGGCGGGGCTCGATCCCGCGTGCGACGCGCTCGCGGAGCCGCCGCCACCCCCATCACGCTGAATCGCCTCGAAACTAGCGCGGCGCGCGCGTCCACCACCACGCGCCGACGCGCAGCGCGGCCTTCAGTCGCGCAGCTTGAGGACGACCGTCGACTTGGCGCCGGCCTTCACGCTCGCCGCCGTCGACTTCATGAGCGTGTCGTCGCCGTCCTTGGCCACGCACTTCACGCTGTAGGTCCCGGCGGGCACCGTCACGGTGATCGGCGTGTGCCCCTTGGGCGAGCCGTTCACCGCGCAGTTCGAGCCGGGGAGCGTGTTGATGAACAGCGTGCCGTCGCCGCCGGCCGGCGCTTCGGCCGTCGGGGCCGGCTTCGGCGTGGCGACGACGACCGGCGCGGGGGACGGCTTCGCGGGCGCCGGGGTCGCGGTCGTCGCCGCCGGGGCCTCGGTCTTCCACTTGAGATCGACGGTGAGCGCGTCGTTGTCGCCGAAGTTGATCGGCTGCGAGAGCGCCTTCTGGCCGGGCGCCGTCGCGCTCACCGTCCAAGACTTGGTCGGATCGAGCTCGACCGGCTGGTCGTCGGTGACCTCGATCTTCTTGTCGCCGTCGGTGACGACCGCCTTCGCGCCCTTGGTGTCGAAGGTGAACTTCACCGGGATCGCGAGCAGGGCGAGCTTGACGTCCTCGATCTTCTGGGTCGAGCCCTCGTCGATCGTGACGGTCTGCTCCTTTGGCTTGAGCTTGTCGCCGCCGGTGAACTTCAGCGTGTGCTTGCCCGGCGTCACCTCGTCGCTGAAGGGGAGCGGCCTCGGATCGCCGCCGTCGATCGCCACCTTCAGGCCGTCTTGCTTGCCGGTGATCTTCAGCACGGTCTTGGCGGTGACGATCTCGAGGGTGAGGTTGGCGACCGCGTCGCGCCCCGGCTCGACGTTCACCACGACCTTCTGCTCGAAGTCGCCCGAGACGGCCTTCACGACGTGCGTGCCGGGCTTCACCTCGGCGATCGCGCAGGTCGTGTCGTCGCACTTCTCGGCGTTGTCGAAGAGCACCTTGACCGGCGCCTTCACCGCCCTGCCGTCGGACTTCACCTCGACGTTGACGATCACCTTGCCGGGGCGGTTCGACATCCACAGGAAGGCGCCGACGCCCGCTACTGCTGCGACGAGCAGGCCGCCGAGCACGAGGCCGAGGCCGCCCCCCTTCTTCTGGGGCGCCATCAGCTGCGTCGCCTCGGCCGGCGCGGGACGCATCGACGGCGACTCGGCCGGTGCGGGGGCGGGCGCGTAGGCGGGCGCGGGGGCGTACTGCGCAGGGGGCGGCGCCGACGGCATCGGCGCGGGCATCGGCTGCACCGCGACGGCGGTCGCCGCGAACGCCGCCAGGTTCGGGTTCTGCGCGGGCGCGACGGGCGGCGGCGGCGTGCCGGGACGCGACACCGGACCGCGCGAGGTCGGCCCTCGCGAAGGGGGGGGCGGCAGGGGACGATCGGACATCCGGCCCGGCGGGGGCGGCAGCGGCGCCGCGACGTTCATCGACGTCGGCTTGCGCCCCGCGGCAGGAGGGGGCGGCAGCGGCGCCGGGGGCGCGCCGCTCTTGGTCATGACCTGCCCCATGGCCTCCTTGTTGTCGTAGATGTGCGTCGCCTCGTCCTCGTCGTCCCAGTCCATGTCGACGGCGGCGCGGCCGGACGCGGTCGAGGAGCGCAGCTGCGAGGGGGTCTGCGGCAGCCCCGAGCGACTGGGAGGCGGCGCGATCGGCGGGTTCGACAGGCGTGGCCCGCCCATCGGCGGAGGGGGCGGCAGCCCCTGCGACACGACCTGCTGCGACGGCGGCGGCGGCGGCGGCGGCGGGAGCCCAGGCGACGTGTGCGGCGGCGGCGGAAGACCGGCCCCGCTCGACGTCGGCGGCGGCGGAAGCCCGAGGTTCGCGATGCCCGTGCCGATCAAGGTCGGGGCGCGACGCGGCGCAGGTGGCGGCGGAGGGACCGACCGCGAGGGGGGCGGAGGAGGGGCCGTGCCGGCCGGACGCCGGCTTTCGGGTCCACCCTTCTTCGCCAATCCCTCAAAGACGTCGAGGTCGGAACCCTTGTTGTCGGACATGAGCTGCTCCTGCGCGGACGATACGGAAACGCGGGCGGTTGATGGGGGCCGGGGACGAGCGGCGCTGGGATCTGCCTTGGCGGCGACGTCACCGACGACGCGCCGCACGTAGGCGGCGACCTCCTCCCGGTCCCACGTGAGACGAGAGGCAGAGGCGAAGCTTTGGAGCGCTCCCGCCATGGCGGCCGCCGACGGCCAACGGGCGCCGGCGTCGGGGGCGAGAGCGCGCATGGTAATATGCTCCACGCCAGCGGGCACCTCCGGCGCGAAGGTCCGCACCGACGGGGGTGGGTCCTCGCGCAGGCGCGCAAGCACGAGCTTCTCGCCGTCGCCGTCGAAGAGGCGGCGCCCGGCGAGCATCTCCCAGACGACCGCGCCGACCGAGAAGAGGTCCGCGCGCGCATCGACCGGCTCGCCCCGCACCTGCTCCGGCGCCGCGTAGCCGAACCTCCCCTTCAAGGCGCCGACGCGAGTCTTGCTCAGCTTCTCCTCGGCGTAGGCGACGCCGAAGTCGATGAGCTTCACGCTGCCGTCGAGCCCGACGATCACGTTGTGCGGGGAGACGTCGCGGTGCACGAGGCCGAGCGGGCGTCCCTGCTCGTCTTTTCGCGTGTGCGCGTACTCGAGCCCCGCGAGCACCCCGAGCGCCACCGCGATGGCGAACGGCAGCGGCACCGTTCGCTCGCGATCGAGCAGCGCGCGCAGATCGAGCCCGTCGACGAAGTCGAGCGTGAGGTAGCGCTCCTCGCCCACCGTCCCCTCGCCGAGGCTCGGGCACAGGTTCGGGTGGTCCAAGAGCCGCGCGATGCGGGCCTCGTCGTGGAACATCGCGACGAACTCGTCGTCGTCCACGAGCTCGGGGAGG
>JAJXTK010000196.1 GCA_021783935.1 Myxococcales bacterium
GCGGTGGCGGTGGTGGCGGCGGCGGCGGCGGCGGCGGCGGCGGCGGCGGCTTCGGCGGCGGTGGCGGCGTGCCGGGCGGCTTCGGCGCGACGACGACGCTGCGGGTGTCGAGCGTGGAGGAGCTTCGATCGATCGATCCGAACGCGCGCCTCGCCATCGCGCCCGACGCGTTCGATGCCTGGCACGAGCCGATCGCGCGCGCGGCGTGCGAGCAGGGGCTTTCGAGCTGCGAGGCGCGCTGAGCGCCCTGCGCTTGACTCTCGCGGGCGTCCGGCTAGCTTGCGAAGCCCTACCGACGCGGGAGTAGCTCAGTTGGTAGAGCATCAGCTTCCCAAGCTGAGGGTCGCGGGTTCGAGCCCCGTTTCCCGCTCTGAAAAAGCCAGTAGTTCGTGAGTTCTTGGTGCGCAGCCCGCTTGGTGCGCACCAAGAGCGTTTTTGATGGTCGGCTCGTCCGGGGCCATCGCGCCCAGGCGGATGCGGGCGACGAGCGCACCGAGGCGGGGGAGCTGCCGGGCGGTGTAGTGCTTGTCGGCCGTCGAGTCGGCCTCGTGCCCGAGGAGCGCGTTGATCACCGGGCGCTGGACGTCAGCCTCCTCGAGCCACGTCGCGAAGCTCCGACGGAGCGCGTGGAAGGTGTACGGGAACGGCTTCTTCGTGCCGTTCGCCTGCTCCACCATGAACTGGTCGGGGAGCTTGGCGGCGCGAAGATCCTCGCGGAGGAACCTCGCCGACTTCGGACGCCAGTGCTCGCCGTTCGCGTTGGGGAAGAGAGGCGAGTCGGGCTGCGGCTTCTTCCCCGTCCAGCGTTCCCAGCCGACCTCGACCCAGTGTCGCAGGACGTGCAGCAAGAACGGGTGCAGCGGGATCGACCGCGCGCTCGACTCGCTCTTGAGCTCGGTGAGCTGGCCGCCGCCCTTGAGCCCCTTGTCGGTGTACTGCCTCACGACCTTCGCGTGCGGCTGGTTCGGATCGTCGAGGTAGAGGTCGCGGATCTTCGCCCCGGCGATCTCGCCGTCGCGCTCACCCGTGAGGGCGGCGAAGGCGTAGCGGACACGACGAGGCTCGGGCACGTCCGAGGACATGATGAGGCGGAGGGCCTGCGCTTGCGTGAAGAAGATCGCCTCACCCGCCAGCGTCTGCGCCTTCGGCATGAGGTTGCGCACCGACTTGTCGCGCAGCGGGTTCACCACGAACCCGGGGACCTTCTTCTCGGCGATCACGTCGTCGAGCATCGTCGTCGCGGCGTTCACGATCGTGCGCAAGTAGAAGGGCGCGACCTTCGGCGTGAGCTCGCGGACGAAGCGCCGGCAGACGGGCACGTCGAGCTGCGCGATCGGCACTGACGCGAGCGGGTGCACGAGAACCTGGACCGACCAGCAGGACTTGTAGATGTCCTTCGTCGACTCGCGGAGGTTCGGCCGAGACTCGAGGAGCCGCGTCCACCAATCGTCGAGGGCCTTCATGGTCGGGGACGTGTCGTTCGCCGGCTGGCCGATCGGCTCCGACTTCTGTGCGCCGAGGCTCTGGACGAACGTCCGCGCGTAGAGCTCGGCGTCGACGCGCTTCACGCACTCCTTCGGCACGCGCTTCTGGCGCCACTTGCCGGCGTCGAGGTACTTGAGGATCCACCCGCCGTCGCGGGGGAAGAGCGTCCAGGTGTTCTTCGGGCGCATGCCGTCCTCGTGGAAGGTGGGGATCGAACCTTGAGCACTCGCGCGTGCGAGATCAACCCGCGCGTCGAATCGCGCGGGCTTTCACGGCGTCCTCACGAGCGCGCGCCTCGATCTCGCGCCCGTGCACGTCGTCGGCGAGCCAGGCGTCGGCGCGATCGGTGTCGATGCGGACGGCGCGCCCCTGCTTCACGTGTGGAAGGCCGAGGCGCAGCCAGTTCCGCACCGTGCGCGCGCTGATCTTGTAGCGCCGCGCGAAGTCCTCGGGGCGCTCGAACTTCGGGGCCCCGCTGGACGTGGCGTACGTCACGGCGTCGGCGACGGCCTTCCGGATCATCGCCTGCAGCTCGGCGCCCACGCGAGGGTCGCGAAGGGCGTCGATCACGGCGGGCGCGAGGTCGAACGTCGCCATGGCGATCTACGCCGACTCGATCTCGAGCGAGGGCAGCGAGCCCTCGAGCTGGATGCACGCCCGCTCCGCGAAGTGCGGCGTGACCTCCCAACGCGCGAGGGTCAGCGCGGCGGGCTGACGCATGAACGCCCGCTCCGCGCGGTCGGTCGCGAGGATGACGTCGTCGAGCACCCGACCAAGCGACCCAATGCGCGGCACGATGACGGCCGTGAGCGCCCCGCTCGGCTCGAACTGCACGCCGAGGCGCGCGAAGTAGTGCTCGAACCAAGCGATCGCACGACGGATCTGGGTGTCGATCTCCTCGCGCACGGGGCCGGCAACCCCGCGGCCCAGGAGCTTCCGGATGCGGCTCAACTCGCTGATGATCAGGAAGGCGGCGAGCGTACGACCGAGCTGGCTCGTGCCACGCTTCGTGCGCGCCGCGAGCAACGCGCTCGTGGCGGTGAGCTCAACACTCGAAGGCGGAGACGGCTGCGAGACGTGACGGTTTCGATCGCTAGGCATGACGAGTCCTCCCGGGCGCTCTGCGCGCCCGGCACTGAAGGGATGTCCGCGCTGGTCTGCGCGGACGGATGACGAGACGTTGTTCGATCAGCTCTGCGAGCGCGACCGCGACTTCGTGGGCGCGTCGTCGGCGTCGAGCTGCGCGAGGAGGGAGCGGGCCCTTGTGGCCACGCCGAGCGTCGGCTGCAGCACGAAGTTCACAGCCTCCGATCGCTTGAGGGCGATCGCCGCCTGCGCGATCGCGTCGTCGAGGTCGTGGGAAGCGGCGAAGGACGCGTACGCGCGAGCAACCCCGGCATCGGCGACCCGAAGCGTCGCCCTGCGCAGCTCCATGGACGCAGCGTCGAACTGCGACACCGCATCCTCGAGCTGCTGGCGCGGGGTCGCGTGCATCGAACCCGTCGCCGCCGGTCTCTTCGCATGCTGGCGCGGCGTCTTCGTCCCCGTCTTGGCAGACGTCGAGCCCGTCGCGATCGACGCAGCGAAGATCTCCTCCACCCTCGAGACCGTCGTGCGGCCCTTCTCGATGTCGCGAACGATGTCGGCCGCTCGCGCGATCGACATGCGCCCGGCCTTGACGGCTTCCTGCACGACCTCGGGGCTCGCGGGAGAGGTGAAGACCTTCCGGCGCTCGCGGATCTTCGTCGCGCCGACGCCGAGCTGCTTCGCGACGAGAACGTCGCTGTCGCCCGCGGCGGCCCCCTCGAGGTCCGTGCGCTGCCCCCGCCGCCGGCCGAGAGCGGCACGGCACTGCTCCTCGAGCTGGAAGCGCTGGAGCTCGGTGAGCCGCCGCGCGCAGTCGCTGGCCAGGTTGTCGCTGACGAGGAGCTCGCGGATCGCGTCCTCGTCAAGGTTGTCGATCTCGATGACGAGCGCGTCCTTGATACCAAGGCGCCGCAGCGAGGCCGCACGTCGGTGGCCGCGGATGATCGTCCCCCGGGGAAGCGCGCACCCCTTGCCACAGACGACGATCGGATTCTGCTGACCACGCGCCCGGATGTCCGCGTCGAGCTTGTCGCGATCCTCGTCCGTCTCGGTGCCGAAGATGCGAGCGTTCTCCGGGTGGATGCGAAGCTCGGCGACCGGCCAGTGCTGGACGGTGCGGCCGAGGAACGCGGAGGCCGTCGTCGACGACGACGGGGGCGTCGGGCTACGCACCGCGCACCTCGAGGTTCATCTGTGCGATGTCGATCTGACGCGCGGTGAGCGCGCGGCTCATAGCGGCGGCGCCATCGGCGCACGCCCGCCGCTTCGCCTCCACCGCAAGCCTCGCGTTCCTGAAGCGCTGCACGCCGTCCTGAAGCTGGCGCCATCGCGAGTCGAGGGAGATTGCGTCCTCGAGCTCCTGCGGGGTGATGTTCTTCGCGGACGCGCGGAGAGCGGTCCGGAGCTCCGCCCCGCACATCTGGAGGAAGAACTCGAGCCGGTGGATGTTCGAGGTGAGGAACGCCACGATCGTACCCAGGCCGCCGCTCGACTGGGTCATCATGGCGTGCGCCTCGCCGAGCTCGCGGGTCGTCATCTGGTCGACAGCGAGGACGAGATCGGCGTCGCCGATCGTCGGGCTCGGGAGCGGACCCATGAAGGCCATGAAGGCGACGTTTTGGGCGCGCAGGTCCTCGCGGACGTCAGGGGGCAGGTTGTTGAAGAGCGTATCGAGCACGAGGTTCTCCATCACGCCGATCGCGTGAGCGAGGGCGTCGGTTGGGGTTGTGCGCCGTGCGAGGCGCGCGCTGCAGTCGCGCGACCTCGCCGGGCCAGAGAGACATGCGCGTAAGCAGCGCATGCACATGAACCGAACCCTTGCGCTAACAGGGCGGGGGGTCCGGGGGGGCCGCCGAGTGGGATGGCGGGCTATTCGGCCCGGCGACTTCCATCACCAGCGATGGACGTCGCCTCGGAGACCGTCGTAGGGGCGCTGTTCAGCCGTCCCCCTCGACCTCGGCGAGCACGTCGTGAGCGACCTGCTCGGCCTCGTCACGGCTTCCCAGCGACGCGAAGTACGCCGTGAAGTCGTCCATGATCTTCGAAATCTTGTTCGCGTCGGTCTGCTTCTTGGTGTTCACCTCCTCGTGGTTCGTCTGCCCGGCGATGCCGGACAGCTTCATCTTCAGCCGCTCGATCGAACGCGCCGTCGGGCGCGCGACCAGGCCGCCCTCGGTCCAGTGGGACGAGGCGCCCAGGTAGTTGAAGCGATCCCCCGGCATGACGATCTCGGTCTTCGTCGGCGCGAGCTCGAGCTTCAGGTGCGCCTCGAGGAAAGCGATGACGTCGACGAGCAGCGTGTTCGCATTCTCGCGACCGCCCACGACGCCGACGACGACGTCGTCGCCGTACCCGACGAGATCGGTCACCAGTGCGTGCTCGGCGAGGAAGAGATCGAGGTCGTGCCGGTACAAGTTCGCGAGCAGGTTCGAGAGCGCGCTGCCCTGCACGAGACCGACGCTGGTCGAGCCCTTCACGCCCGACTTGCCGCACCGGAGGATCAGCTCGGTCAGCGAGAGCACGCGCTCGTCGGCAACGTGGCGCCGAAGCATGTTCATCTGCATGCCGAGATCGATCGCGTCGTAGTACGTCTTGATGTCGAAGAGCGTCAGCAACTTCGTGCGCGGATCCGCGACGATCGACTCGAGCTGCGCGACGGCGTAGCGCGGCCCGCGGCCGACGATGTACGCGGCCGAGCCGGGGTGGAGCCTCGGCTCGATGATCGGCGACAGGACCATGCGCAGCGCCTGGTCGACCACGCGGTCGCGGACGGTCTTCACGCACACGGTCCGCTTCGCGCCTCGCCGGTCGACGGACACCTCGCGCACCGCCTGCGGCATGTACCGGCGGTTCCTAAGGTCGTCGTGCAGGCGCTTCACCAGTCCCTCGGCGCCGACGGTCTGCTCGACCGAGGCGCAGGTCATGTTGTCGACGCCCGCGGCGTTCGCGCCCTTGGCCTTGGCTGCCTTGCAGTACGCCGCGCGCAGCGTCGCCGGATGCCAGACGAGGTTGATGATGCCGGCGAAGGGCCGCTGCGGGTCGGCCGGGCTCCACTCGCGGAACTTGGCGTCGGTCTCGCCGACGAACTTCTTCGCGGCAGCGGGGGAAGGGATCTTCACCACACGCTCCCGGCGTTGCGACGGGAAAGGGCGGCAGCGATCACCGTCTCGAGCCGGTCGATCTCCTCGGGGTGAAGGGCACCGTAGCCGCGCTCGCCGCGGCTGATCCGGGAGCGCTCGACGCCGGCACGCCTGCCGGCCTCGTCGATCGAGAGGCCCGCCGAGCGGCGGCGGGCGCGAAGGGAGAGCTGCCGAGCGAGGTGCTTGTTCGCGTCGTCCATCGTGAGCGGCAAGCTAGCCACCGCCACCGCCACTTCCGAGGAGGACGAAACTCAGAGGCGCGCGATGGCGCAGAAAAAGGCCGTGCGAGCGATGCCGGCGACTAATCCTTCTGGGTGTGGGTCGTGGGCGCTTGGGGCACGAGGGGCGGCTGCAGCATTGGCACGAGGAGGGGCTGAAGCGCGCGGATCAGCGGCTGCGCCTTCCACGTGCCTCGCGCCCCGTGCTTCTGGTCTCGGTTGAGCTCCATCTCGCGGCGCATCTCGACGATCTTCCGCTCCACGCTCGCAACGCTGATCTGCGCGCGGCCCTCGCGGCCGGAAAGGTATGTCGCGATCGCCGGCGTCACTTCGACGAGTGCCTTCGCGCCCCCTTCACGGAGCCCCTCGAGCACCGCCATGGCATAGAGACCGCGAGCGACCGCATCGCGCGGTCTGTGCGAGGGGCGCTTCCGGCCGTCGTTCAAGCCGAGGGCGGCCGACATCGTGTCGAGGGTGGACCGCATACGCCGCTCGTGCAGGCCGGTCGCGAGGGCGAGCATCTCGTGCAGGAAGCGCTCGAGATCCGCGCGTACGCCGGGCGCGCTCGACGGCCACACCCAGGCGAGCAGCTCCGCTCGTACGCTCGGGTCATTGGCCTGGCCCTGCCCAACGAGGTGCCCCACTGCGTAGAGCCGCGCGGCGAAGAAGTGCCGGACGATCGCGGAAGCTGCTCGCCAAGTGCGGGAGCGGCGTCGAGGCTGGGCTGGCGGGAGGCCCGCGCCATCCAGCAAGCCGATGAGCAGCGGCACGTACGCATCGCGTACAGCGCTCAGCTCGTCGAGGACGGGGCCGATTAGGTCTCGCACGGCCAGCGAGAACAGCGCGCGACGGAACTTCTTCTGGAGCGACGGCGCAACGGGCGATGCCGGAGCGAAAAGCAGGCGTACGGCGCTTCGGCTCGCCACGAGGTGCCATCGTCGGGCGGCCGAGCAGGGATTGGAAGGCCGACGTCCATCGGCGCCGATGGACGTCCGGGAGGTCGCACCGATCGCCCAGGAACGCACGGGGCTTCCTGCGTCGAGAACGACCGGCGGCGCCCTACTCGTCGTCGGATTCCGGCAGCACCGGTACGTACACGCGACGCAGCGGCAACAGGCTCTTGTACTTCGCGTCGAACTTCTCGTAGTGCGCGAGCACGAGATCGACGAGGTCGGGCCCGTCGACGAGGCGGAGGTTCGACTTGCTCCGCCCGAAGGCCTTCGCGGCCGACGTGAACGTTCCGAGGGTGACGAGCAGGCCGTGCTCGTTCGACCCGACCTTGCCGTAGAGAGCGGAGACGACGGGATCTCCAACGCTGCCGTCCGTGCTCTTCGCCTGCACCTTGATGATCGGCGGCTCGAAGCCGAGCTCGTCGCGGTGGGCGACGATGTCGACACCGCCGTCTGGGCCCTCGGGCGAAACGCGCGTGCGGTAGCCCATCGCCTGAAGCAGGTGCGCGACGAAGTGTGCGAAGGGGTGCCCCTTCGTCGCCTGCGCCAGCGTCTTCAAGATGAAGTCGCTCGTTGTCTCTGCGACTTCGTTGCTGACCTCGGCGACCGTCTCGTCGTCTTGCACGCGGCCGGGGACCGGGACGACCTTGCCCTCGATCGCGGCGCGGAACTCGTCCGCGTAGTTCTTGATCTGGAAGAGGCTCAGCGCCGAGCCGATCTCGTAGAGCGCCCCCTGCGAGAACTTCGTCCGCGAGACGGCCTTCAGCCACTTCACCGGCCGCGTGTGCGGGTACCCGGCTTCGAGCTTCGCGTCGTACTTGTACGCGCCCTCGACACGACCCAAGTGGATCTGACGATCCGCCTTCGACGGGTAGGCGATGATGTCGCCCTCGGCCATCTCGTGGACGAATCGGAAGAGCTGGCCGCCGTTGTTGGCGACGGCGGCGGGCTTCTTCTCGGGATACGCCTTGCCGACGGCGGTCTTGAACGCGTCGCGCGAGCCGTCGAGCTTCGACAGGCTCGTGAGCTTCGCCCAGCCGAGAGCGACGACGTCCTTCTTCAAGAAGAGCGCGTCGGCGTCACCTGTGCGACCAGCGTGAATGCCCCAGATCGTCGTCTCCGCCATGGCGATGACCGTATCAGCGACGGTCACGGCGGGCGCGCCGCTTCGCTTTCGGGGGGTGCGTGCGGCACGATCAGATCATGCTCGACGAGCTGCTGATCCGCCCTCCGCCCGCCGCCTCCGTGCCGCGGGTTCCGTCGCAGGCGACTCCCGCAGGCATCGCCCTCGCCGAGGCGCTGCGCGGCGCAGCCGGACTCGACGCCGTCTGCGCGAACGTGCATCGATTCGTCGTGCTCTCGCTCGAGGGCGACGTGGTCGACGGGGCGCTGTCGCCTGCCGATCGCATCGCTTGGCTGGCGACCGCGGCGCACGCCTTGCCGGACCCGTGGGCGCGGCTGCGCCGGCGCCTTCTCGGGGTTGCCGCCGACATCGCCGAAGAGGACGGGCAGCACGAGCGAGCTGCCACGCTCCGGGCCGAGGCCTTGCCCGCTGCCGCGCCGATCCTCGGGAGCGACCTCGGCCGCGTCGGTGGGCTGCTCCGCCGCGTGACCGGCCTCTGACCGTGGGGCACGAGGTACGACGCGTCTTACGCGCACGCGCGAGGAGATCGGGAGATGGAAGTCACGGACGCTGACCTCGACCTGGCGACGCTCAAGGGCCTGGCCTCGAAGGCTCGGTCGGCGGTGAACCGCGGCGCCTGGCAGAGGGCGATGCAGGCGCGGACGACCCGCGTGCGCATCGTGCTCCAGGCCCTCGAGCGGGCCGCACGTCGAGCGCAGGTACGCCGACAGAGGCGAGCTGGCGGATGGGACATCTGCTCGGGCACGACGTCCGTGGTCGTCGCGACCGTCTGCACAGCGTCCAACGCGCGGTCGATCGCGGCGCTGCGCGAACCGCTCGTCGTCCGCATCGAGTTGCCCGCCGCGCTCGAGATGGAGGGGCTCGTCGAGCTCGAGCGCCGCGGCTACGCGACGTTGATCTGCGAGGAGGTGCCGTCGTGAAGAAGCAGCAGACGAAGATCCAGGCGCCCCCAGCGACGCTCACGTTGCCGCCGATGCTGCACGCGCGGTGGCTGCAGTACCGCGTGCTCATGGGCGACTCGAACCAGACGCTCCGGGCGCAGCTCCTCGCCGACGATCTACCCGTGCCGAGCGACGCGGTGATGGACGCCATCCGCGGCTCGTTCAAGGTGCCCCGCGGGTTCGACCCGACGTCGCGCACGCACGCGCCCAGCCGGACGTTCATCATGAGCACCGACTGCTGGCCGCTGTTCGAGTGGGCCGACCGCCGTGAAAAGGCGCTCCGCCTGCTGCGTGCGCCACGGGCACGAGAGCTCGTCGAGGCCGGCGCGCTGCTTGCCGTGCCGCACGCGGCCGTCATCTCGACGCTCGAGACGAACCTCAAGATCAAGGACGTGCGGCCCGAGACGCTCGACTTGTACGCGGGCTCGCTCTTCGACGTGGGCGCCGTGTCCCGCGCGCAGTTGAAGGTCATCGTCCAGCGGCACGTGCGGCTGGCGATCGATCGTGTCGTCGGTGGCCCCGACGATGCGAGCGCCGCCCGTCGAGCCCTCGCTGCCGATCCGCGCATGGTCGCGGTGTCGCTGCCGTCGTCGCCGATCGCGTGGGCGAGCGTGCTGCTGTCGATGGGCTTCGCGCCCAGCAAGTTCGAGCTCGCGAGGGTCCTCGACACGTTGGAGTCGATCGCGGCGACGCGCACCGCGCAGGCCCTTCTTCGCGGCGGTCGCGATGATG
>JAJXTK010000197.1 GCA_021783935.1 Myxococcales bacterium
AGGGGGTGGGTTCGCCGCTCGCACCAGCGACGCCGACTGCGAGCGATAGCCGGAGAAGAGCTTGCCGGTGAGCTGGCCCGCCGCGCCGTGGTGCGCCAGCCGGGCCCAGAACGCCAGCAGGATCTCGGCGGCCTCGGGGTGGCCGAGGAAGCCGTGGACCTTGGTCCGGAGCACGGTCCGCAGCTTGTCCTCGATGCCGCCGGAGGCCGCCAGGCCCTCGGAGGTGGCCGCGTCGATCTCGTCGACCGCGCTCTGGAGCACCGCCGCGACGATCTCGTCCTTGTCGGCGAAGTGGTAGGTGAGCACCCCGCGCGAGAAGCCGAGGGCCTCCTCCAGCGCGCCGAAGGTGAGCGCCTCGAGCCCCTGCTCGGCGACGAGCTTGCGCGCCGCGGCGACGATCTGGGCTCGCCGGAAGTCGCGGACGGTGTCAGCCAAGCGCGCCGCTCTCCGCAGCGCCCTGGGCGCCGTCGCCCCCGCGCCGATCGAGCAGGTGCTTCGGCCACGCCTCGGGGTGCTCGCTCGGCAACACGGTGACCTCGCCGCCGTCGCTCTTGAACAGCTCGGGGACCTTGCACCGCAGGATCTTCGAGGCGACCGCGAGCCCGGAGACGTGGGCCCCCATGACCCCGTGGCTCAAGGTGCTCGCGCCGACCATGAAGAGCCCGCCGATCGAGGTCGTGAGCGGCTGACCGAACGGGCCGATCTGCGAGAGGCTCTTCTCGGTGCCGTACAGGTTGCCGCGCGTCGAGGCGACGTAGTGCACGTTGCTCAACGGCGTGCCGAGCTCCGCGAACGTGACGTGCCGATCGAGGCCCGGGATGACGTGCGACGCCAGCTCCAGCATGCGCGTGGTGAGCTCGCGCTTGCGCGCCTCGTAGCTCTCCGGGCGCGCGCCGTACCTCGTGTCGGACCACGCCTTGAATGCGTCGTAGCCGACGAACGCGAACGACTCGAGCGTGTGCTTGCCGCCGTAGCGCTTGCTCGGGTCCTTGAGCGTCGTGCACGTGAGGAAGCCGCCCGGGATCGGGCCGTCGCTCGGCCCCCACGCCTCGAGCCCCTTGCGATAGGTCCCCTCGACGTCGCCGCCGCCGAAATACCAGTAGTTGCCCGAGTCGATGCCCTGCGCGCGCAGATCGAGATCGGTCGCCATGAAGAGGCTGATCGCCGAGACCGACCACTTGGTGCGCGACAGGCGCAGCCGCTCCAGGCCCGAGAGGTGCTCCTCGCCGACCAGGCGCCGCAGGGTGATCTCGGGGTCGGCGTTGCTGATGACGAGCTTCGCGCGGATCTCGGTGCCGTCGGCGAGGCGCACGCCGATGGCGCGGCCGTGCTCGACGAGGATGCGCGAGACCTCGGCGCGCACCTTGATGTCGGAGCCGGCGCGCCTCAGCGCGCGGATGAACGCGCGGGGGAGCGCCGCGCCGCCGCCGCGCGGGTAGTAGCCGCCGTGGAAGTAGTGCGCCTGCACCGCCGCGTGCATGACGGCCGGCATGCGCGAGGGGGGGAGCCCCGTGTCGCCCGCCTGCGCGCCGAGCACCGCGCGCAGCTTCGGATCGCGCACGTGGTGCTCGATGAGCGCCCGCGCCGACGACAGCGCCCAGCGCGTGACGTTGGGCGCCGTGAAGGGGAGCTTCACGACGTCGCCGAGGCCCGCGATCGAGACCAGCTCGTTGAGCTCGCGCGACAGGCGGCCGACGACGTCGAAGTACCTCGAGAGCCCCGCGCGCTCGGCCGGGAAGCGGGCCGACAGCGCGTCGACGAGCGCCTCCTTGCCCTTCACGTAGTCGAAGCGATCGGCCGGCGCGTCGCCGAGCAGGACGTGGTCGTAGCCATTCGGGTTGAGCTCGCAGAAGACCAGATCGGCGCCGAGCCCGAGCCCCTCGTACGTCTGCCGCAGCATGCCGCCCGGCTGCAGCTCGCCGAGGTAGTGCACGCCGGGGCTGAACCGGTAGCCGCCGAGCGAGAACGAGTGGCACCAGCCGCCGGGAAGGTAGTGCTGTTCGAGCACGATGACCTTCTTGCCCGCCCGCGCGAGCGCCACCGCCGCCGCGAGCCCGCCCGCCCCGGAACCGATCACGACGACGTCGACGTCCATGGGAGTGCCTCCGTGGGTCTGATTATAACAGTCGTTCTAACTTTGCAATGAACGTTATGTTTGCTGCGTCGGGCTTCCATCTCGCTTCCGCCGCGGTATTTACGTCCCGTGACCATCCCGCCGCCCCCGAGCCCTCGACGCGCTGGCCTCCGGCTCGCGCTCGCCGGCGGAGCCGCGCTCGCCGCCGGGGTCCTCTTGATCGTCTTCGTCGACGCGCAGACCGACCGGGCGCTCTCGTACCCGGAGATCGGGGCGCGTCCATCGTTCGGCGTGCAGCTGCTCGCAGGGCTGCCGGCGACCATCGGCTACGTCATCGGCGCGCTCGGGCTCTACCGCTTCTTCACCAACCGGGCCCCCGGCGAGGAGTCGCGCGCGCCGGTGGCGGTGGTCGCCCGCGTCGCGCTCGGCGGCGTGCTCGCGGCCGTGTTCTTCGGCGGCGCGTACGCAATCACGCTCTGGATGCGATCGCGCTGAGCCGCGTCGAGCCGGGCGGTGCCGGGGGTCGCGGGCACGCGGCGTGCTGGTCTCGGCGGGGATGAAGCGCGCGTACGTCTCGATGCTCTGCGGTGGCTCGCGCTACACGCCGGGCGCAGAGGTGCTCGGCCGCTCGCTCGTCGAGAGCGGCTCGACGGCCGAGAGGATCCTGTTGGTCACGCGTGACGTGCCCACCGAGGCGCGCGCGCGACTGTCGGGGCAGGGGTGGTCGCTGCGCCTGGTCGAGCCGATCGCCAACCCGCGCCCCGAGCGCCAGATGCTGCCGCGCTTCGCCAACGTCTTCACCAAGCTGCGCGCCTGGGAGCTCGCGGAGCTCGACCGGGTGGTGCTGCTCGACGCCGACACGCTCGTGCTCGACAACGTCGACGACCTCTTCGATCGCCCCGGCTTCGCCGCCGCGCCCGATTTCTTCCTCCCCGATCGCTTCAACTCCGGCGTGATCGTGCTCTCGCCCTCGCGCGACACCTTCGGCCGCATGGTCGACGCGCTCGCCGACGCCTCGGGCTACGACGGCGGCGACCAGGGCTTCTTGAACGACTTCTTCGGCGAGTGGTACGCCATGCCCTCGGCGCACCGCCTGCCCGTCGGCTACAACACGCCGAACTTCATCTTCCAGTTCATGCACGGCCACCCGCAGGTGCGCGAGACGATCGAGCGCGAGGTGAAGATCCTCCACTACCTCGTGCAGAAGCCGTGGCTCGCGAGCTCGACGCTCACCGGCGCCTCCGCGCCTTGGTGGCGGCGCTACTACGACCTGCACCCCGAGGAGGCCACGAAGCTCCAGCGGCGCGTGCACGCCGCGGAGGACTGGACCTTCGAGCACCTCGCGCGGCTGGTGGTCGGCTGAAGCGCCTCGGGCGCCCCGCGCTACAGCGGCACCGAGAGCGTCACCGTCGCGCCCCAGAACCAGCCGCGGCTGCCGAAGCCCGGCCAGCCGGGGTTGTTGGTCTGCAGCCCCTTGGCGCCCTGCACCGGGTCGTGCGTCGAGCCGTAGATGGCGCCGTCGGGCAGCTCGTCGACGATGCGCGCGTCGTCCTTGGTCACGTGCCGCGGCAAGAGGCGATCGATGAAGAGCGCGATGCCGGGCCGGAGCTTGGTCTGCCCGACGGTGCCCTGCACGTCGGCGCCGGCCACCACGCCGACGCGGTCGTTGTCGACGTAGTTCGAGCGGCCGACCTGAGCCGGCACCGGCGAGGGGACGTAGCGCAGATCGAGCCACGCGCGGGCGCTGCCGTAGTGCTGGCGCGTGCCGACGGCGACCGAGAGCGTGTCCTTCCACGCGAGGTCGTTGCCGTAGTCGGCCGGGCTCCCGCCGTGGCGGTCGAGGTACGACGACCACATCGCGTAGTTCACCGAGCCGTCGAGGGTCATCGACCAGAGGCCGCGCTTGGCGACGTCGGCCTCGGCGCCGAAGCGCACCATCCACGGCATGTAGTCGTAGACGTCGTGGCGCGAGGTCGACGACTCGGTGCCCGACGGCAGGGTGCCGGAGATGGTGGTGTCGACGACGAAGTGCTCCGGCGCGTGGACCGTCCCGCCGATGCGCAGCCACTTGGCCGGCAGCCAGCGCACGCCGGCCGTGGGCGCCACGTCGAGCTGGGTCTTCACCGCGTCGTTGAGCAGCAGCGTGTCGTAGTTGGTCGAGTCGCGGACGTAGGTCGCGGCGCCGGCGCTGTTGGTGAAGTTGAGCGACAGCCCCACGCCGAGCGAGAGCGTCGGGAGGATCTTGAAGGCGCCGCCGAAGACGAACGAGAGCGCGTTGAGCCGATCGCCGTACAGCTCCGGGTGGAGGCTGTTCGAGAAGAGCGCCTCGCGCTCGTCCGGGTAGAACGAATTCGCGGTGGTGAAGCCCGAGAACGGCAGCATCGCGTACATGCCGAGCGAGAACCGATCGGGCACCACGTGCTTGACGATGCCGAGCGCGAGGTAGGTGCGCGTCTGCTGGCCGCTGCCCTGCGACTGGCGAGGACGCGCGGCGAAGCCGGGAGGAGGGCAGTCGCCGGGGTCGGTGCCGCCGGGGCACCCGTTGCGAAGCCAGCTGGTCGGCACGGAGGCGTTCGAAATCGGCTGGCCGCCCGGGCCGAGGATGTCGCGCCCCGCGACGACGTCGGGCACGTCGCCGCCGTCGCGCCCGTCGAGGGCGACGCCGACCTGCTGCGAGATCACGGCGAAGCCGACGAGCAGGTCCTCGTCGGCGTCGACCAAGAGCGCCGGGTTGAAGTACGCCGAGGCCGCCGAGGCGCCCGAGACCACGGCGTTGGCCCCCCCTTCGCCGCCGATCGGCCCCGCGAGGTCGACGAGCGGCGAGGCGGACGCCTCCGTGGACGCGAGCAGGCACAGCGAAGCGATCAGCGCGGGGGTGGTTCGGCGGAGCAACGGAGACCTCACTGCGATGGGGAGCTCGGGACCGAGCCGTCGTGCGGGAGCACCAGGCGGACGTTCGCGCAGGTGGTGAGATCGGCGTCGAGGCTGTCGCGCGGCTTGCCGGCGACGACGCGCGAGACGCGGTCGCTGCCGAGCGTCTTGCCGACGAACGCGAGGGTCAGCCGGCCGGGGTAGGTGGCCGACGCCGAGTTGGCCGGCGAGGCGATGAGCGCGCACGCGCCCCCGCACGCCGTCACGCGCAGCACGTTCTCTTGCAGATCGAACGCGCCCTGGATCGCGAGCTCCAGCCCCGCTGCGGGCACCGACTGGCCGGCGGGCGTCGCGAACTCCTTCCAGTCGCGCTGCGCGGCGTTTCGGATGCCGTTGACGAAGCCGGTGATCGCGAAGGCGACGCCGGGGATGCCGTCGCCGTCTTCGTCGGTGGCGCCGGCGGGGAAGTCGGTGCTCGTCACCGGGTTGTCGACCGAAGGCAGCGGCGTGAGCGCGGTCAGCGGCGGGCGCCGCGTGAAGTCCGCCGGCAGGTAGGCCTGCGTCGCGCCGCGCACGCGATACCAGCGATCGAGCCTCACCGCGCACCCGTCGCTCGCGGGGCGCGAGGTGCCGTGACGCGCGCCGTGCGGGCTCTGTGCGTCCATGCGGTTCTGGTAGATGAGGCCGCGCAGCGTGCCGGGGGTGCTGTCGACCACCGCGGAGCCGGTGACGTGCACGCCGCACTCGATGTCTTGGTCGATGACGAAGTCGTCGCCGGTCTGGACGAAATGATAGAGGTACCAGGTGCTCGAGGTCTGGATGCTGCCGAGGATGCTGTCGCGCGTGTAGTCGGTCTCGCGCGCGGCCCAGTAGCCGGTGAGGTCGCAGGCGCTGTCGCGGTGCGCGTCGGAGCAGTCGGCGCTCGAGGCGATGACGCCGTCGCCGCAGATCGGCGCGCAGGTGCTCGTCGAGCACGTCCAGTCGGGGACGACCGCGCACTGCACGCAGCCGGGCGAGTCGACGTCGCACTCCTCGCCGGGCTCGAGCTTCCCGTTGCCGCACACCGCCTCGGCGCCGGTGTCGACGCCGACCGTGTCGTGCGCGCAGGCGGACGGCGCGAGCGCGGCGGCGAGCACGAGCGCGGCCAGGGGGCGAGCCTTCGGCATCGGACCAGCGACAAATCGCACCGCCGCTGCTCGCCGTAAACGCTCAATCGCGCCCTTCGGTCGGGTGCTTTCGGCGCAATGGCGCTTCGTCTAACCCCACGAGCGACGCACGTGTTCGCTGCCCTCGGAAGCTTCACCTATCGACGCCGCTGGCTCGTGCTCGCCCTGGCGGGGCTGTTCCTGCTCGGCGCGCTCGCCGCCCTGGTGCGCGGCGGCACGCTCACCAGCGGCACGATTCGCGATCTCGAGTCGACCCGGGCCGAGGCGCTCGTCGCCGAGGTGCGAGGCCACCCGACCGAGACGGCGTTCGTGGTCATCTTCCGCAGCGTGCCGCTCGAGCCGAAGAGCGAGGCGTTCCGGGCGTCGATGCGGCGCGCCCTCGACGGCCTGCGCGACGACCCCGCCGTCGAGTCGGTGACCGGCCCCGACGACGCGCTGCCGGTGGTCGCCGCCGACATGATCGCCCCCGACGCGCACGCCGCCTTCGCGCTCGTCGTGCTCCGAGGCGACGTGAAGACGGCGCTGCGCGCCTACTCCGAGGTGCGCGCGCGCCTCGTCCCCCCCGAAGGGTTCACGATCAGCTGCACCGGCCACGTGCCGTTCATGCACGATCTCGACGCGACGCTCGCGCACGATCTGCTGCGCGCCGAGATCGTCTCGCTGCCGCTCGCGCTGATCGTGCTCCTGCTCGTCTTCCGCACCGCGGTCGCCGCGATCCTGCCGGTGGGCGTGGGCGCGCTCGCGGTGGCCGGCGGCGTCGCGGCGGTGCTCACGCTCTCGCACTGGATCGACATGGCGCAGTACACGATCAACGTGTGCTCGCTGATCGGCCTCGGCGTGGCGGTCGACTACTCGCTCTTCACGGTGAGCCGCTACCGCGAGGAGCTCGCCGCGGGGCACGGCTACGAGCAGGCGCTCTCGCGCGCCGTCGCGCGCGTCGGCCCGGTGGTCGCATTCTCCGGCGGCGCCGTCGCGACGGGGCTCGCGGGGCTCCTGTTCTTCGAGGGATCGTACCTGCTCGCGATGGGGATCGGCGGCGCGATCGTGGTGCTGCTCGCCGTGCTCTTCGCGCTCACGTTCCTGCCGGCCCTGCTCGCGGTGCTCGGCCCGCGCATCCACGCGGGCAAGCTGCCGACCTTCCGGCTCGGCCCGGGCGAGGGGTTCTTCCACCGGCTCGCGCACGCCGTGATGCGCCGGCCGTTCCTGGTGCTGATCCCGACGCTCTCGGTGCTGTTGACGATGGGCGTGCCGTTCTTTCACTTGCGCATGGCGGCGACCGACGTGACCGTGCTCGGAGAGGCCTCCGAGGCGCGGCGCGGCATCGACCAGCTGCGCCGGGATTTTCCTCGCGCCGCCAAGACGCGCATCGTGGTGCCGGTCGAGTTCCCTTCGGGCAGCGCGCTCACCGAGGAGCGCCTCTCGGCCCTCTACGACTTCACCCACCGCATCGGCTCGCTGCCGGGCGTCGCCGACGTCGAGAGCCTCGTCGACGTCGGGCTGCCGATCTCGAAGGCGCGCGTCGTCTCGGGGCTCTTGCGCCCGCCGAAGGCCTTCGCGGCGATGGTCGAGGCCGGCAAGAAGCTGACGACGAAGGGGGGGGTCACCCTCGTCAACGTGCTGACCGACCTGCCCCCGAACACCGACGAGGCGCGCGCGCTCGTGCGGGCGATCCGCGCCGATCGCCGGGTCGGCGACGGTCAGGCCATCGTCGGCGCGGCGATCGCGGCCGACCTCGACGCGACGGCCTTCATGCGATCGCACGCGCCGCGCGCCGTCGGCTTCGTCGTGGGCGTGACGCTCGTCGTGCTCTTTCTGCTGCTCGGATCGGTCATCTTGCCGCTCAAGGCGGTGGTGATGAACTTCGTCTCGATCGCCGGCTCGTTCGGGGCGCTCGTCTGGATCTTCCAGGACGGCCACCTCTTCGTGCGCGACGGTCGGCCGATCGAGCCGACGCTCCCGGTGCTCCTGTTCTGCGCCTTGTTCGGCCTCTCGATGGACTACGAGGTGCTGATGCTCTCGCGGATCAAGGAGGCGTGGGAGCGCACGCACGACAACGTGCACGCGGTCGGCGAGGGGCTCGAGCGCACCGCGGGGCTGATCACCAGCGCGGCCGCGATCATGGTCGCCGTCTTCGGCGCCTTCGCGCTCGCGCGCATCGTCGTGATCATGGCCGTCGGCTTCAGCATGGCGCTCGCCGTCGCCCTCGACGCGACGCTGGTGCGCATGCTGCTCGTGCCGGCGACGATGCGCCTCTTCGGCCACCTGAACTGGTGGGCGCCCGGGTGGATGCGCGCGATCCGATCCGCGCTCGGCTTCGGTCACGCCGGCGAGGCGCCCGACGAGCCTTGACGCCGGCTTGAGTCACGCGCGCGTGACGCGCGTGCCGCCGATGCCACGCCGCCCTCGGCGCCGGGGGCCCGTTCGTACCGCGACGAGCTCTGTTTTCCGGTGTGGCTGCGCGATCCGCAGCGACGGGCCCGCGGCATGGCGCTAGCCTCGTGAGGAGCATGCGCGCCTCGTCCTCGTTCGCCCGCGTCGGTCTGCTCGCCGCCTCGATCGTCGCAGCGGGCCTCGGAGGGGTCGACTGCGCCGCGCCGAGCGCGGAGGGCGTCGGCTCGGTCTCGGAGGCGGTGACCGGCACCGGCATCGCGAGCCTCGCCCTCGCCAACCTGGGCAAGGGGGCGTGCAGCACCAACAGCCTCGGCGGCAAGTCGTTCGGCAGCAGCTGCACCGGCAACGGCGGCCAGCCCGAGTACTGGTGCGCGGACTTCGCGCTGTGGGTCTGGCGCAACGCCGGGGTCTCCGACGTCGGCGGGCTGACGGCCGCGGCGGGGAGCTTCTACGTCTATGGCCAGAACCACGCCACGCTCCACAACACGCCGAAGGTCGGCGACGCGGCGGTGTTCGAGTACCAAGGCGGCGGCGTCGCCAACCACGTCGCGATCGTCACCCAGGTCAACGCCGACGGCACGATCGAGACGGCGAGCGGCGACTGGGGCGGGCAGAGCGGCAGCGAGGCGTATTTCTCGAGCACGTCGCACGTCGTGCTCAACCAGCCCGCGTACCCCGGCACCGTCGGCACCACCCCCGCCGTCATGGGGCAGAAGATCAGCGGCTTCATCTCCGCCGTCGGCGTGAACGACGCGAGCTACGCGGCGAAGTTCGTGAGCCAGTCGTGGCCCCTCGCCAGCACGTCGATGAAGATGCAGGCGGGCGCGTCGGTCGCCGCGAGCCTCACGCTCAAGAACGTCGGCACGAAGTCGTGGGATTCGAACACCAAGCTCGCGACCTCCAACCCGCGCGATCGCGCGAGCGCGTTCGTCGCGAGCGACTGGCTCTCGAGCAACCGCCTCGACGCGGTGAGCGGCAGCGTCGCGCCGGGCGGCCAGTACGCGTTCAAGTTCACCTTCCACGCGCCGAGCGCGCCCGGCCAGTACCACGAGTACTTCAACCTCGTGGAGGACGGGGTCGCGTGGTTCTCCGATCCGAGCCAAGGCGGACCCGCCGACGACGTCATCGAGGCGTGCATCGAGGTCGATCCCGCCGGTCCCGTCGCCGACGCGCAGGCCGACTCGGCCTCGA
>JAJXTK010000198.1 GCA_021783935.1 Myxococcales bacterium
GGCCCATCGCATCCTGGGGCTGGAGCAGGTCCCAAGGGTTCGGCTGTTCGCCGATTAAAGCGGTACGCGAGCTGGGTTTAAAACGTCGTGAGACAGTTTGGTCCCTATCTGCCGTGGGCGTAGGAAACTTGAGAGGAGCTACCCATAGTACGAGAGGACCTGGGTGGACGTGCCTCTAGTGATCCGGTTGTCACGCCAGTGGCATAGCCGGGTAGCTATGCGCGGAACAGATAACCGCTGAAAGCATCTAAGCGGGAAGCTGGCCTCGAGATTAGGTTTCCCGGGCGCAAGCCCCTAAAGACCTGTCGTAGACTACGACGTTGATAGGCCAGAGGTGGAAGCGGAGCGATCCGCGGAGCTGACTGGTACTAATAGGTCGTGCGGCTTGACCTACCTCTAAGGGACGTGAAGATTTCGTGCGCGGCGCTGGAGCCGCGAGAGCAATGGTATTGCTTGGAAGGCCCAAAAGTTTCCGGTGGTGATTTCGAGAAGGCCACACCCGATCCCATCCCGAACTCGGAAGTTAAGCTTTTCGGAGCCGATGGTACTGCAGGGGAAGCCCTGTGGGAGAGTAGGACGCTGCCGGGATTATTCACGAAACCCCTACGTCATTTGACGTGGGGGTTTTGCCTTTTTGTCGATCGCGCGACCAGAATTGGCCACGAGTCGAAGCGCGAGCTAGCCTCCGTGGCGTGCGGCAGAGGCTGCGCCCGTCAGTCTGGTCCCTAGGCGCGGCGGCGGCCGTCGTACTCGTTGTCGGCACAGGCGTGGTGTTGGGCCCGGGGCGGCTTCGACGCGCCGTCGTCGAGCGGGCTGCCACTCGCGGCGTGGCGCTCGGCGTCGACGAGGTCCGAATTCACTGGCGCGACATCGAGCTGCGCGGCCTGTCGGGACGGCTAGAGGGCGTCGATGGGATCTCGATGGCTGCGGGCGTGGTGCGCATTCCGTGGGCCCTTCGGGGGCTCGGCGATCCGACCGCAGAGAGCCTACGGATCGAGGCGCGGGGCAGCCTCGAGACCTTGCGTACCGCTCTGGGTGGGTGGCGATCGAGGCACGAGAAGGCTGGGTCGCCGAAGGCGCAGGGCGCAGGCCGACACTTCGCAGCGAATGGGGCGAAGCTCGAGTGGCGAGGGGCCGGCGACGAGCTCGTGAGTGGGACCGTCGGCGGTGTGACTTGGGATGGGGAGACGCTCTCGGCGCGGGAGGCCACAGGGGAGTGCTCGCTTCGTGGCGTGGTCTTTCGTTGGGAGGGGGCGACTCTTGCGATAGCCCGCGATGGGGGGCAGCTGAAGGAGCTGCACGTCGCCAGGCTTCTGGTGGAGCGCCCTGAGCCGGACGGTTTGCCGGCGCCCAAGGCGTTCGCCACGACTGCGGCCGCGTCCGTGTCGGCCGACCTGTGGGCGCGCGTCGCCGAGGGGCGCGCCAAGCTCGATGGGGTGCTGAAGCGGCTGGCGGTGGGCGCGGACGTCAGCGTCGATGCGCTGACGCTCTCACTCCCGTCGGTCCGCGTCGGTCCGTGGGCGGCACGCCTCATCGTCGGCGCAGACGCGAGCATCTTGGAGGTCGATCCGGGGACGGGATCGAAGGCGAGTGCGCTCGCCCTGCGCGCAGTCGTCCCGAGGACACGCGGAACGCTCAGCGCGGAGGTGAAGTACGGGCCGGCGACGCTCGAGGGGCTCGGGATCGCCGAGGGGAGCTTCGGGCTGTCGGAGCTCGGGAAGTCACGCGCGGAGGTGCGCGGCAGCTTCGAGGTCGATCCGGACGCCAAGACGCTCGCCGCGGACGGGAGCCTCACGATCGAGAACGCGACCCTCGGCGACCCGCGAATCGCGGACGCACCGCTCGAGGGGCTCGACCTAAAAATCAGGGGGATCGTCGCGTCTCGAGGCGACCTGCGGAGCTGGACTCTCTCGGGCGGGAGCGTCGAGCTCGGCAGACTCCGCGTCGACCTCGACGGGGGCTTCGAGCGGCTCGTCGACGAGCGGGGAGGGGCGCTTGGCGCGCGAGTGTGGGGCGGATGGACCGTCCCGACGACCCCGTGCAACGACGCGCTCGCCTCGCTGCCAAAGGCTCTCACCTCGACGCTCGACGGCCTCGAGCTGAGCGGCACCTTCGGCGCCCACGGACGGCTGTCGCTCGACACGCGCGCGATCGACCGAACCGAGCTCGAACTTTCCCTCGATCAGCAGTGCCACGTCGCCAAGGCTCCCCCGCTGCTCGATGCCCAGCGCTTCAAGAAGCCATTCGAGCTCAGGGTCTATGACCCCAAGGGGCACCCGAAAGTGGTCACGTTTGGTCCAGGGTCAGACGGGTGGACTCCACTCGAGTCGATCTCCCCGTACGTCGTCGACGCCCTGCTCACGTGCGAGGACGGTGCCTTTTTTTCGCACAACGGGTTCAGTTATCAGGCCATACGCAATGCGCTGCTCGCGAACGTGAAGGCCGGGAAATTTGCGCTCGGTGCGAGCACGGTGACGATGCAGCTCGCGAAGAACCTCTTCTTGGACCGACGCAAGCTGGCGTCACGGAAGCTGCAAGAGGCGCTGCTCACGATCTGGCTCGAAGATGCCGTCGGCAAGAGCGGGATCTTGGAGCTGTATCTCAATGTGGTCGAGTTCGGGCCCAACCTTTACGGTATCGGCCCGGCCTCGCGGCACTACTTCGGGCGACCGCCGAGCGAGCTCGACCCGCTCGAGGCGACATTCCTCGTCTCGATCCTCCCCTCACCCGTCCGAAAGCACGCGATGTACGACCGCGGCACCGTGGGTGCGGGCTACCTCGCCTACCTGCGGACGCTTCTGAAAATCGAGCATGAGCGCGGGCGCCTCGACGACGACGAGCTCACTGCGGCGCTCGACCACGATCTGGTCTTCCACAAGCAGGGCGATCCGCCGCCGCCTCCGCACGGAAGGCTCAAGGTGATCAAGGACAAGGACTGGGCGCCGAGCGACGATGCCTTCGACCCGTCGCTGGTGCCCCCCGACGAGTGAGATCGCCGGGGTGCGTCCCGGTGCCATTAGCTCGACCCGGCGACGGTGCGCATGACGCACCATGGCAGCGATGTGACCTTCTCGATCTCGCGATCATCCGCGTCCGCGATCGCACGGATTGCCTTCGAAACTTCCTTGTTCGAGGCCTTGTATTCGTACTTCACGCCGTCGTCGAACGTGTCGACCTTGCCGTTCTCGATGGAGTCGCTGAGGTTGTCGATCGGCGAGTGCTCGAAGCAGTCCTTTGCTGCCGCCTTCATGCGCTCTTCGGCCGTCTTCTGGAAGCCGTCGTCCTTGAACGAGTCGAGCTTCGACTTGGCCTTGTCCGGGTCGTAGCGGGTTTCGACCGAAAAGGTCGTCTCCTTGGAGTCGATCTTGAGCTTGGTGGTGCCGTAGGAGCCGTCCCAGTTGGGAACGTCCTTCGAGCGGTAGACGACTAGCTGCTCGCCCTTGTCGGCGGAGTATTCCTTGGCGCGGTTCTTCGCGGCGCGCGCCGATTTGACGACCTTGCGATCGAGGCTGATGGCGAGGACGCGCGCCTCGACGAGCGCGGCGTAGAAGGTCTGACGCTTCTCGCCGCCGAGATCGATCGAGCACTTCAGCATGTTGAGCCCGTCTTCGTCCTCGAACTTGCAGAGATCGTCCTTGCCCATGCCGGCCTCGAGGCCATCCTTGATGGCGCGCAGGACGTTGCCTCTGCGGAAGGTGCCGCCGACGAGCACGACCGACTTCTCGTAGTCGGTGGAGGCGCTCCCTTTGTCGTCGTCGGTCGCCGTGGGGACGCACATGGCGATCTCGCGCACCGAGGTCTCGTCGACGCCGTTGCCTCGGATGGCGTCGATCGCCTTGTTCATGCGCTCCTTGTCCTTCTTGGAGCGCCTCTCGACCTTGTCCTCGGAGAGATCCCGGACGTTCTTGATCAGCCTCTCGAGGTTCGACTTCACCGGATCGCTCGACGCGATCCCCTCGACGTCGACGTAGAAGACCTCGGCGCAGTCGGCAGGCACGTGCTGGAGCACGAGGCCATGGCCGTAGCTGCTGCGGAAAATCAGCCAGAACACGATCACGACCACGAGCGCGCCGACGCCAGCGCCGCCGCCGATCAGGGCGCCCTTCGGCAGCGCGATCTTGCCGAGCCGAATCATGCCCGAGCGAGCCGGCGCGGCTGCGGTCCCAGCGCCGCTCGGCGCGCCCGGCGGGGGCGCAGACACGTACATTCCGCCGCCGGAGGGGCTCGCCGCGGTCGGCGACGCGGAGAGGCGCGGCCTGACCTCGGGGTGCTCCTTCGCGGGGCCCCACGCGGCCTCGCCCGGCGTGACGACCTGCGCGCCATCGGGCAGCGCGCCCGACTGGATGCGCCGAACGAGCTCGTCGACCTCGAGGAGCTGCGGTTGGTTGTCGACCATCACGTAGAGTTGACCCACGACCCACCTCCACCTCGAGCCGATGTTCCCCCCTCAGGGGTCTGTGCTAGCTCGACGACGAGTCGGGAGCGTACGCGTCATCGCCGACAAAGGGCCAGGGCGCGCACCTGCACTAGGGGCGATGTGCCGACACGGTCGGGGGGCTTCGCGGCGATGCTGCGGGCTTGCGCAGGCGCTCCGTCTGCGCCGTCCCCGCGGCGGTGAGCAGTGTCGGTGGCCGCTCCTCCCTGCTAGGGTGCGCGCACCATGGCCCGCTTCATCGACGAGCTCAAAAGAACGCACCGCTGCGGAGATCTTCGCGCGTCCGACGTCGGCAAGGAGGTCGTGCTCTTCGGGTGGGTCGCGACCCGCCGCGACCACGGCGGTTGCATCTTCATCGACCTGCGCGATCGCGAGGGCCTCGCGCAGTGCGTCTTCGATCCGAGCTACGCAGAGGAGATTCGCAAGCGGGGCGTCGCGGTCGATGCGGCCCAAATCCAGGGCGCGCACGATCTCGGCGAGCGCGTGCGCACCGAGTGGGTCGTCGGCGTTCGTGGCCTCGTCGTTTCGCGCGGCGACAAGGTGAACCCGAACCTCGCGACCGGCGAGATCGAGGTGTGGGTCGTCGAGGCGACGGTGTTCAACGAGGCCAAGACGCCGCCGTTCGAGATCCAGGACGAGCTCGACACGCGCGAGGAGATCCGCCTGCAGTACCGCTACCTCGATCTGCGCCGCCCCAAGCTCCAGAAGACGCTGCGCACGCGGCACGTGATCAATCAGACCACGCGAAGCTACTTCCACGACCACGGCTTTCTCGAGCTCGAGACCCCCTTCCTCGTGAAGTACACGCCGGGCGGCGCGCGCAACTTCCTCGTTCCGTCGCGCCTGACGCCGGGGAGCTTCTACGCGCTCGCCGAGAGCCCGCAGCTCTACAAGCAGCTGTTCATGGTCGCCGGCTTCGATCGGTACTTCCAGATCGTCAAGTGCTTTCGCGACGAGGACCTGCGCCTCGATCGGCAGCCCGAATTCACGCAGATCGACGTGGAGATGTCGTTCGTCTCGCAGGACGACGTCTTCGAGATCATGGAGGGGCTCGTCTTCGCGATCTGGCAAGCCGCGATGGGCGTCGACCTGAAGGGGAAGTACCCGACGGGGCGCTTCCCGCAGCTGCCGTTCGACAAGTCGATGGCGCTCTACGGAAACGACAAGCCGGACGTGCGCTTCGACCTGCGCCACACCGATCTCACCGCGCTGCTCAAGAGGCTCGACGGCGGCGGCGTCCCGATGTGGCAAGAGGTGGTGCGCAAGTCGCAGGTCGTCCGGACCTATCGCGATCCCGAAGGCAAGGACTGGGTCACGCACTCGCAGATCGTCAAGGCGCTCGTCGTGCCCGCGTCGGCGGAGTTCTCGCGCACCGAGGCCGACAAGCTCGAGGACTTCGTCAAGTCGATGGGCGCCAAGGGGCTCGCGCGCGCGAAGGTCGGCCCCGACGGCGCGTGGACGCAGTCACCCCTCGCCAAGACGATCTCCGAGGAGGCCCGCAAGGCCATCAACGAGGCGCTCGGCGCGAAGGCGGGCGATCTCGTCCTGTTCCAGTTCGGCAAGGAGTCGCTCGTCCAGACGGTGATGGCGAACCTCCGCGTCCACCTGGCGAAGAAGCTGAAGCTGATCCCCGAGGTCGGCCACGGCGGCCGCTTCGAGTTCCTCTGGGTCGTCGATCCGCCGCTCTTCGAGTACGACGAAGAGAAGAGCTCCTGGGCCGCCGCGCACCACGCGTTCACCCGGCCGCAGGACGCTTCGGTGCCGTTCCTCGACACCGATCCGGGCAAGGTCCTCTGCCACCGCTACGATCTGGTGCTCAACGGCTTCGAGATCGGCGGTGGGTCGATCCGCCTGCACGATCCCGTGGTTCAGGCGAAGGTGTTCCGCGCGCTCGGCATCGACGACGAGGAGGCCAAGCGCAAGTTCGGCTTCCTGCTCGAGGCGCTGCGCACCGGAGCCCCGCCGCACGGCGGGATCGCGCTCGGCATGGACCGTCTCTCGATGCTGCTCGCAGGGGCCGAGAGCCTCCGCGACGTCATCCCGTTCCCGAAGACGCAGCGCGGGACCGATCTCATGACCGAGGCGCCGACGGCGGTCACCAACGAGCAGCTCCAGGAGCTGCACGTGCGCGTCGCGCTGCCGCAAGGCTCCTGAGCGCCGTGGCGGCCGCGGTCGACCACTTTCGGGCACACGCGAGGCTCGCCGTTCGAACGGGGGCTTCGCTGCGCCTCTCGGGCACGACCTCGCCGGTGCGACTGGTCGACCTCGGCCTCGGAGGGGCCGGCATCGCGATCGAGTCGGAGCTGCGCGTGGGCGGCCTGATCGATCTGCTGCTCAACGCGCCCAATCGCTGGGAGCCGCTGACCTTGCGGGCGCGGGTGGCCTGGTGCCGCGACGGGCGCGCGGGGCTCGCCTTCGAACACCGGAGCGAGCGCGACGCGTGGGCCCTGTGGGAGCTGCTCGACGCTGCGCGCTTCGACCGCTGATGCCGGCCTCGCCAGGGCGAGGGGCGATCGCGCGGGGGCGTCAAGAGACGGCCCCACGGGCGAAGAGCAGGTGTGATAGCTTCGCCTGCGCATGTCGAGCACGGTGAAGGCGGCTGCGCGCCCCTCGGCGCGTGCGTCGAACGCGAAGGCGGGGAAGGGGGCCAATGGCGCGTCGACGGGTAAGGCCGCACGGAAGTCCGTGCCGCCCCCGCCGAAGAAGGCCGCGACGGCCGCGCGCGGCCCGAAAGCGGAGCCGTTCGAGCGCGAGGTGGTCGATCGCTTCAAGGAGGCGCTCGCGGCCGCGATCAAGAACCGGCCGGCCGACGACAGGCGCCTGGCGGGTGTCGCGCGCGCGCTGGCCCTCTGGTCGCCGCTGGCGCGCGGCGTCGTCGCGGACGCGGCCGAGGCGCTCGCGCAGAAGAAGCAGTTCGATCGCGAGCTGTTCCTCGCGGCGGTGCGCGCGCTCGGCGAGCTCGGCGACAAGCGGGCGATCGCGCTTATCAAGGCGGGCGCGGAGCACGACGAGTCGGCCACCGCGGCGCTCTGCGCGGCCTCGTGGTCGACCGACCCCTCGCTCGCGCCCGTGCTGAACAAGGCGGCGACGCAGCGCTCTGCGCACATCGCGTTCACCGCGGAGCTCGCGCGCGTGATCCGCGGCGAGTCGCCGGGCGCGCACCTGCGCGGCCTCGCGCCGAAGATCAAGGAGTCGCACCGCATCTCGCTGTGCGCCGAGGTGCTCGTGCCGGTCGCGCGCATCCCCAAGGTGGCGCCGGGGGTGCAGCACGCGCTCGAGGTCCTGCGCGACGCCGAGCGTCACCTCGGCCGCTGGCTCGTCATGGCCGAGGTCGCGGTGCACGGCGGCGATCTCAAGCCGATCGCCGAGGCGCGCGAGAAGTCGAACGAAGGTCCCGGGGGCGCCCGCGCCGCGTGGGCCTACGTCGCGTGGGCGCTCGATCCGACCGCGCCGGCGCCGGTCGCGCGGCCGACGACCGAGCTCGTCGCGCGCCTGTCGGATCGGCCGAGCGCCGATCGCGACACGAAGTTCCTCTTCCGACTCGCGCAGGCGGGCGTGCGCACCACCAAGCAGCTGCTCGAGACCTTCGCCCGCGAGCTGCCCAAGGGGGAAGACGACGACGCCGTGCGCGCGGCGGCCTACCTCGTGCGCGATCACGGGCGCGACGATCTCGTGCAGCCCATGGTCGAGATCGCGAGGAACCCGCAGCGGCGTGACGAGCTGCGGGGCCTGACCGCGGCGGCGCTGTGGGACGCCGGGCGCCGCGATCTCGCGAAGGAGCTCGCGCAGGAGCTGATCACGCAGCAGGCGGGGCTGTACTCGGGCGCGTGGGCGATGCTGGTGCTGTTGGCGGCGCAAGGGCGCATCCCGGCCGGAACGCCGCTCGCGTTCGAGCCGGTCGTGCGCTGGATTCAGGCGGGGTGGCTCGAGTAGGAGCGGGCGCGTTTCGCCGCGGGGAACGCGCGCCGCGCGCCGCGCGTTCTGCCCACGTGCCTCCCGCTCGCGGGCGCGTTCGCGCGTTCGCGCTCGCGCTGTTGACCGTGATCGTCGCCGGGTTGATCCCGGGCGGTCCGCTGGTGCTCTTGCCGGAGCGCGATCCGATCGCCGACGCGCTGCCGCCGCCGCCGGTGCCGCAGGCGCAACGCCAGGGCTCGGCCGTCGTCACGGTGCGCACCCGCGACGGCGCGCCGCTGGCCGGCGCCATCGTTCGCGCGATCTTCGTCCAGGAGGGGCGCGCCTACCTCGCCGGGCGCGCGAGCTCGGGGCTCGACGGTCGCGCGTCGATCGGCTCGCTGCCCGTGGGCGCGCACTGGTTCCTCGTCGACAAGCCCGGCCTCGCGCGGGCCAGCGCAGAGCGCCTCGTGGCGGCCGAGCCGGTGCAGATCGAGCTGCGTCTAGCCGCCGAGCGGCCGCTGAGGCTGCAGCTTCGCGACGACCTCGGCAAGCCGCTCGCCGGGGTCGACGTCGAGGTGCACGGCGCCGATCCGCTGCCCAAGGGCGCGAAGACCGACACCGCGGGCATCGCCTCGCCGCACGGCATCGCCGAGGGCGCCCTGCGCGTCATCGCGCGCCTGCCGGGCTACGACGAAGCCGACGTGACGCTCGGGGCGAAGGACGCGAGCGCGACGATCGTGCTGCACAAGCTCGGCTCGCTCGTCGTCACGGTCGTCGACGTGCAGGGGCAGAAGGTCCCGGCGGCGACGGTCGCCATCGCTGGCGGCAGCCTCGCCGTGCCGCGCACGACGACGACCGGCGCGGACGGGGCCGCGCGCATCGCGGGGCTCACGGCCGGCAGCTACGATCTGCGCGCCACCAAGGGCTCGCTCGTCTCGCCCGTCGAGATCGGCGTCGCGCTGCGGCGAGGCGTCGACGGGACCATCACGTTGCGGCTCGAGCAGGGGCGCGAGCTGCGCGTGCACGTCGTCGACGAAGGCGGGCGCGCGGTCAAGGACGCGGACGTGGTCGCGATCGAAGGGGGCATCTCGCCGTTCGCGCTGGAGGGGAAGACCGACGCCCGCGGCGAGGCGACGCTAGGCCCGATCGCCGCCTCGCGGGCCGCGATCGCGGTGCGCGCCGACGGCTTCGTGCCGCGGGGGCCGATCGCCGTCCCGGCGACGAGCGATCCGTCGAAGCTCGAGCCGATCGAGCTGGTGATCCGGCGCGCCGCGACGTTGGTCGGCGAGGTCGTCGACGCGCGAGGCTTCCCGATCGACGGGGCGACGATCGAGGTCGTGGGGACCGATCTCGACGGCCA
>JAJXTK010000199.1 GCA_021783935.1 Myxococcales bacterium
GTGCTCGACACGCTTCGATCGTACTGCGCCGCCGCCTCCCGCTCCCTTCCCCCGCACCGCGGGGGAAGGGCTGGGGATGGGGGCTGTTAGAACGCGACCACTCGCTCAGCAGGAGAACCACACCCTCACAGTTCCCGCAGGCCGTTTCTCAACGGCCTGCTAGGACCACAGGCCGTCCGCGGCGAATTCCGTCGTTGGATCGGGCTGTCCATCCTCCGCCATCATGGCAAAGGGCACCAGAGCAAGCCCCTCTTCTCTGGCCGCTCAGGTGACCGACGTTCGCTCGGAGGCGCGCATGCGCTCGCTCAGCCGAGTGACCGCCTCGAACGCGCGCAAGAGCCGGTTTCCGGCGAGCAGGCGCGCCTCGAGGTCGGTGAGATCGATGGGCTTCGGCAGGAAATCGTCGGCGCCGGCGCGCTCCCCTTCGATGCGATGCGCGAGCTCGGCGTGCCCGGTGGCGAGGATCACGTACGTCGCGGGCGCGCGCGCCTTGAGCGCCGCGCAGAGCTCGACGCCGCTCATCCCGGGCATGCTCCAGTCGGTGAGCACGATGGAGGCGGGGCGCTCCTCGAAGGCGCGCAGCGCGTCTTCGGCGCTAGTGGCCCTGCGCGTCGGGTAGCCGAGGTGCTCCAGCACGTTCGCGAGCGACTCGAGCGCGTCGTCGTCGTCGTCGACCACCAGCGCCTCGAGCGGCTGCTCCTCCGCGTCGGTCCCGGAGACGACCCCGTGCTCGGCCGCCGCCGCCGCCGCGAGCTGCCCTAGGCGGGCGAGCTCCTCGCCGAGCTGATCGTGCAGCGACGCGGCCCGCCGCGCCGAGGGGCCGTAGCGTTCGACCTCGTCGACGAGCGCGCGCACGTACGCGGCCTGGGCGCGCACGGCGCCGTTGGAGGACGAATCTGCACGCACCGCCTGCTGGGCGATGGCGTCTACGAGCGCGAGAGCGGCCTGCGTGGGCATCGGGCACCTGGTTTCCCGCGCTGCGGCGATGCGCGCGTGAACGAGAACGTTAGCAACCGCGACGCCAGTCGCGTCCGCCCCGCCGTAATGCGACGAGGCGCCGGTGTTTCACGCGACGCAATGGCTTCGGCCGCTCAAAGCGGCGCGCCAGCGGTGCGTTGCTCCGTCGTGAGCCCGGCGTCCCTGGCCATCGCGTCGAGCTCATCCTCGAAGCACGCGACGAGGGCGGCCGGATCGGAGACCCGATGCGCGTCGGCCGCGACGCCGAGCCGCAGCTCGCCGGCATAGGTGAGCAGGCTGAACCCGACGCCGATGCTCCCCGAGGTCGGCGCCCACACGACCATGCTCGTCACGTCCTCCCCCGCGAGCTGAACGCGGCCGGTGGGACCCGGGACGTTGGTCATGAGCAGCGTCGCCTTTCGCGTGAACAGCCCGATGCCGAACCGCTCGAGGCGCGGGCTCGCGAGCCCCATCGCGCCGAGCACGGCGAAGGCCACCGCCGCGTCCGGCTGCGACTTGAGCTCGTCCATCGCGCGACGTGCCTCGCGGATGCGCTCCGCGCGATCGGCGCGGTCGACGGGGAGCGAGAGGTAGGCGAGCCCGAAGTGGTTGCCCTCTTCGCGGCCGAGGCCGCTCAGGAAGACCGGCACGAGCGCGCGCACGCGGCGGGGCTCGGGCAGATGGGCGCGCAAGGCGCCGGCGACGGCCGCCGCCAGCAGATCGTTCACGTGCCCGCCGTGGGCGCGGGCGAGCGCCTTGACGGTGGCGACAGGGAAGGGCTTCGAGAAGGCCGCGACCTTGCGCACGCCGAGCGCGCCGCGGAGCGACGTCGACGCGTCGCCGGGGAGCAGCAGCAAGCGCGCGAGCGTCTCGGCCTGGCTTCGGCCGCGTGCGAGCAGCGCGCGCGCCCCGAGGATGCGCGGCGCCGGCGGGAGCCCGACCTCGACGGGAGCGTTTTCGGGCGAGGCGCTCGTCACGCCGAGCAGCAGGCGTACGAGCGCGACGCCGTCACCGACCGCGTGGTGGATGCGCACCAAGAGCGCGGAGCCCTCGCCGACGCCGTCGACGATGTCGAGCTGCCAAAGCGGCCGCGTGCGATCGAGCGGCGTGCTCATCCGCGCGCTCACGAAGGCGAGCAGCGTCGCGTCGTCGCCGGGAGGGGGGAGCCGAACGCGCCGCACGTGGGAGGCCAGGTCGAAGTCGGGATCGAGCTCCCAAGCGGCGCCCGTGAGCGCGCGTCGATGGTGCACCACGCGCATGCGGAAGCGACGGTGCTCGAGCAGCTTCGAGAGCGCGTCGGTGAACGCCGCCTCGTCGAGCGGGGCGCCGAAGCGCAGCACCGTCGTGATGACCATCGCGTTCTCGGGCGAGTCCATGCGCAGCCACGCCGCGTCGACCGGCGACAGCGGCACGTGGGCGCCTCGGCGCTTGCTCATGGCGAGCGACGCTGGCACGGATCGTCGCGCGCGGGGACCGCCCGGTCCGACCGCGTCGAGGCGTCGCTGGTGGCGCAGCGTCGCGCGCAGGGCTTTCACGTCGTGCGCAGGGCCGGCACCAGCGGGGGACCCGAGGGCGTGCTCGGATCGTGCGGGAGGCTGCCGCGCGGCGAGCGCAGGTACTCGAAGGGGGTCACGCGAAGGAAGTTGGAGACGCGCGAGGTGTACAGATCGGCGTAGCGCTCGACCTGCCGCGCGAGGTGGCTCTTGTCGTTGCCGGCGCGCGTGAGCAGCCCCCAGCGGGGGTTCGACAGCTCGCTCGCGGCCTTGGCGAGCGGCGCGATCCCCGCGTCGATCGTGACGAGCCGCGCCCGCAGCTCCTGTACGCGCGCGTGCAGCGCGCCCCTCGGCTCGGCGATCGCCGGCCCGTAGCCCGACGTCGCGCGCTGCAACGACAGGCGCGTGCGCGAGAGCTCGCGCTCGAGCCCCTCCTTCTCGGCCATCATCGTGGCGAGGCCGCGCTCGGCCTCGCGGAACGAGGCGAGCGCGGCGACCTCCTGCTCGAGCTCGCGGAGGATGAGCGCGGTGCGCCAACGCAGCACGCTCTTGGTCACGTGGACGTCGCCCCACATATGGTCGCCGACGTAGAGGATCTCGTCGCCCGACAGCCCGAGGAACTTCTCGACCTCGCCGGCGCTGCCGCCGAAGTAGGCGACGCCGGGGCGCAGCGCGGTGACCACCGGACGGAGCAGTCCGTCCTCGGTGACGACCTCGAAGAACGGCGCGCGCGTGGTGAAGAACTCGGGCTTTCGCGCGCCGACGACCAGCACGTCGAACAGCTCGCGCCAGCTCGTCTTCATGTCCGCGAGCAGCGGATCGAGCGCGAAGCTCATCATGGCGCTCGTGTAGAACCACTCGCTGTTGGTGATGAGCAGCAGCTTCTTGCCCGCGTGCTTCTGATCGAGGAGCGTGAGGGCGAGCTCCTCGTCGCGCACGACGAAGCGCGCGGGATCGGCCATGATCTGCGCCTTCAGCTGCCCCTCCATGTGCGTCGCGTCGATCGCCTTGCGCACGATCTCGTAGAGGTCGCGGTAGTTGATCGGCGGGCCCGACGGATCGAGCTTCCCGTCGTCGAGCAGATCGACGAGCTGCATGTAGAGGCACGCCTCGCTGAGCGAGAAGAGCGTGTTGAGGAAGACCCAGCGGCGCTCGGCGAGATCGACGATCTCTCGGGCGTAGGCGGCGCGCGCCTCCTCGAAGCCGAGCTCGCGCGTGCCGTGGGTCGCCTTCTTGACGAAGCCGAACCGGTTCGCCTTGACGAGGTTGCCGAGCTCGGTGTCGACCACCAGCCCCCGAATGACCATCTCCGGATCGAACCGCAGGTGCTCGACGGGCCAGCCGCGATGCACGAGCCGATCGCGCACGCGCTCATAGGCGGCCTGCTCCCACGCCTCGACGTGGTAGTCGACGAGCGTGTAGTCCATGTCGTAGCCAATCGCCTTGATCGCGCGGAGGTTGAGGGTGCGGTTGCAGAAGACGCCGCGCGTGTCGTGATCCTGTTCGGTCATCGCGCCCGAGGCTGGCACGGGGCGCCGCTCGGTGCGAGGTGGGCAAAGGGATCCTCGCGAGCCGCGTCCCCCTCTCGCGCGCCGGCCTCGATCCGTGCGAGGGTCAGGGCGTGGCGAGCTGCGCGAAGTGCGGGACACAACTCTTCGGGACCTTCTGCGGGACCTGCGGCGCGAGGAACGACGTCGAGGGCGAGCCGCTCGGACCGCTGCCGAGCGGCGGGCACCCGTCCAAATCGACCGTCGTCGTCTCTCCCGCGTCCCCGGCGCGCGGCGCGCCTGGATCGGCGCCGCACGTCGTCGAGTCGCAGCCCGCCCCGCCGTCGACGCCGATGGCGCGCCCGGAGGGGCTCACCGACCTCGTGCACGAGCTCGCGGACGAGGTCGACGCCGGCGCGATCGTCGCCCCCGGCGAGGACGACTTCTTCGTCGGTCGCCTCGACGAGGCCGTCGCCTTCGTGCTGGTCGGCGCGCCCCGCACGGTGCCCGAGCGCTGCCGAGGCACCTTCCTCGCGCGCGGCCCGCGGATGACCGAGTTCGACGTCGAGGTCGGCACCTTCGCCGACGCCGAGGCGCGTGAGGCGCGGGTGTCGCTCCGCGGCTCGCTGGCGCTGCAGGTGCTCGATCCGATCGGCTTCCTCGACGGCGACGCGCCCAAGACCAACGGAGAGCTGGTCGATCTCGTGATCGACAACGTCGCCGCCGCCCTGCGCGGCACGCTCACCGACTCCCTCGAGGGGGGCTCGCTCGACGTTCCCGAGCTCGTCGAAGGGATGAAGCACGAGGTGCTGAGCGCCATGCTCGGCACGATCGTCTCGCGCCTCGATCTGCCGAGCACCTACGGCGTGTCGAGCTGGTTCGACGACGTGACGCTCGAGGCCGAGGCGATCGCGCACGAGGCGCCCTCCGCTCCGCAGACCCGCGCCGAGCCGCCCCCCTCGGCGCCGGAGTCGGTCCCCTTCGCCGTCGGCGCGCAGGTGCTCGTCGGCTGGCCCGACGGCAACCGCTACCCGGCGTCGCTCCAGAAGATCGAGCAAGGGCAGGCGTACGTGGTGTTCCCCGACGGGCAACAGGGGTGGGTGCCGCTCGAGCGCCTCTCGCGCGCGTAGGTGCCGAGAAGATCAGCGCAGCACGATCGCGAGCACGAGCGCGGCCGCCCACGCGAGCACCGCGAGCGTCGGCAGGATCACCACGCGCCCCGCCGGCCGGCCCTCGCGCAGCTGCCCGTCCGCGCCGATGCGCGGCTTGCCCGGCAGCGCGTCCATCATCGCTGCGCTCGACGGGTCGTGCGGGTCGTAGACGAGCGGCTCGTCGGCCTCGTCCATCAGCCGCCGCGGATGGTGAGACTTCGCGAGCGTCTCGTAGGCGCGCCCGTCGCGCGCCGTGAAGCCGAAGCGCAGCGCCCACACCCGCCGGCCGTTGATCGTGGTGTTCGTCGGCGTGCGCGCCAGGAGCCTCCCCGTCGCCGGCTCGCCGATGCGCAGGAGCCGCACCGCGCGACGCCCGCGCCTCACCGCCACGCCGAAGAGGACGAAGCCCACGACGCCGATGGCCGACATCGGCAGGAGCATGAAGGGAGGGATCGTCGCGCCGCTCATGCCCACGATGCGGGATCGCTCCGGGTGCCCCGCGGGGAATTCGATCGAGACCGCCTGGCCGCGGCTCGGTCCCCGCGTCGCGAACGAGGCGCCCTCGTGCTGTCGCCCCGCGCCGTCGACGAACTCGTAGCCAAACTCGCGCACGGGCTCGCCGTCGATGCGCGTTCGCGTCGCTGCGATCGACGTGACGCGGCCGTCGCGATGCTCGAGCGCGCCCACGAACGCGAGCTCGCGAGCGGGGCGCACGAGCGGGAGCATCGCGCAGACGAGCGCGCCGTCGACGAGCCCGAGCAGCGCCCCGAGCTGCGCGAGCGCCTGCCCCACCGTCACCCGGGCCGCGAGCGCCGGCGGGACCGCGCGCGGGGTCGTCGTCAGGCCGAAGCGGTAGCTCTGCACGCCTTCGAGCCTACCGGTGGCGGCCCGCCGCGTCGCGAGCCGGGCGCGGGGCCTACCGGCAGACGCCCGTCGACGCGTAGTAGTCGTTGCAGCTCTGCCCGCTCGGGCAGTCGGTCGCGACGCTCTTGCGACAGACGCTGCGGCACATCATCACTTGCCCCGACGCCCCCGTCTCGGCGACGCAGATGCCCGCGACCTGTCCGCCGCTCGAGAGCGCGCACGGCGTGGTCTCGGCGCTCGAGCCGTCGCAAGGCTGGTTGGCGGTGGCCGGGTCGATCGGCTCGTCGGAGCAGACGCTGCCGAGCACGCAGTGCTGCGAGGTGGGGCACGCGCCCGCGGACTTCGCGAAGAAGTCGCACTGCTTGCGGCAGAGGTTCCCGGCGTGCTCCGGCGAGCAGACCATGCCGGCGGCGCAGTCGGTCGACACGTCCTCGATCGAGCACGCGCCCCCTTCTTGGGTCTGCCCTTGCGACTTGCAGATGCCCTGCGTGCCGTCGAAGCTGATTGCGACGCACTCGGCGCCGCTCGGGCAGCCGCCCGAGGCCGACGGTGCGCAGCTCGCGTAACAGGCCCCCGCGCGGCTGTCGGTGACCTCGACGACGCAGCTCTTGCCGGTGCCGCACGTCGCGTCGGAGGCGCACTGCGAGGGCACGCAGGTCTTGGTCGCCGGATCGCAGACGTTCTTGCTCGTGTCGCCGCAGTCGGTCGCGACGGTGCACGGCGTGCCGGCCGCGACGGTCGTGTCCCACGAGGCCGACGCGATGAACAGGCAGGTCCCGCCGCTCGTCGGCGTCGAGGCGTACGTCGTCGGATCGATCGTCGACTGGAGGAGCGTGACGCCCGAGAGCGAGCCCTTGCTCTCGGCCGTCGGCGGGCTGCTCACGGCGGTGAGCTGCATCGTGCCGCTCGACTGGAAGAGGACCGTCGACGCGGTCGTCGGATCGTCGCCGCCGTCCCACGCGATCACCGCGTGCATCGCGTCGCCGTAGCTCGGCTCCTTCGAGAGATCGAAGCTGCCCGTGGACAGCGTGCGCCCCTTGATCTCGTCGAGCTCGATGCGGAGCGAGTAGCCCTGGCTCGGGCCGCTGCCGTCCGGCGTCGTGGCGACCCCTTCGATCCAGCCGGCGACGGAGCTCGACTTGAGCCCCGTGACGGTGAGCGCGTGGCAGCCGTCGGGCGGGCTCGTCGAGGAGCCGCTGTCGGGTGGCTTTTGGCCGCACCCCGGGGTCAGCAGCGGCAGCGCGAGGAGCGCGGCGAGGGAGGCGGCGGAGAGGCGACGGGGGGAGCTCACGGACTGAACTGGATCACGCAAGACGACGACCTCGGGCTCATGTCGACGTGGAGATGGGTGTGCGACTCGTTGAAGGCGTAGCTGAAGCCCGCGTCGCACGCCTTCTGCGCGTACGCGTACGAGTAGAAGGTGAGGGGGAGATCGAACGCGTCGCCCCACATGTGGCGCGAGTAGCGCGCGCAGGTGCCCGCGCACCAGGCCTGCCCGCAGAGCGACTTGCAGGTCGCCTCCTGGTGCAGCGGCGAGCGATAGCCGCTCGTCGGCGAGAACGGGATGCCGACGGTCGTGCGGAAGCTCTCGAGCGCCTGCACGGCCGAGGGCTCGAGCAGCACGCGCCGGCTGTAGCCCTGCGAGACCTCGGTGCCCACCAGCTCGCGGAGCAGGAAGTGATCCGACAGCCGCACGCTGGAGTACGAGAGCGAGGCGCCGCTGTCGGGATCGACGAGGTGGTCGACGTCGATGAAGCACTTCGGCTCGGTCTGCCCGGCGTCGAGGTGGTTCTTGTAGGCCGCCTCGAGGACCGCGTCGGCCACCGTCTGGATCTTCACCCCGGAGGGGAACTGCAGCGCCGGGCAGCCGTCGGTCGTGTTCTCGCGCGTCGGATCGTACGCGCAGCTGCCGAGCGTCTGGCCGCTCGGCACCGCGCACGTGGAGTTGCCGTCGCAATCGGAGTTGGAGCGGCAGTTGTCGACGCAGACCTTGCTCGCGTCGTCGCAGACGCGCTGGGTGGCGCCGACGCCGCCGTTGCACTCCTTGTCGCTCGCGCACGCGTCGCCGATCGCCTTGCGGTAGACGCACTGCCAGGTGCGCAGGCCGCGGTCGCAGATCCCCGGCTGCCCGCTCGCGCCGCTGCCGCAGTCGCCGTCGGAGTGGCAGCCGACCACGCAGGTGTTGGTGGTGGTGGAGCAGACGCGGGAAGCGCCCGCGCTGCCGCCGGTGCAGTCGGCGTCGCTCGTGCAGGCCGTGCCGCTCGCGGGCGGCGCGTTGGTGCACCGCGCGTGCGGGGTCGCCGTCGTGTCGCAGCTGCCGCCGCTCGGGCAGTCGCCGTCGGCGTGGCAGCCGTCGATGCACGTGCCTCGCTCGGCGCCTGCGCTCGCGCACACCGAGCCGGCGCCGAGCACGCCGTGGTTGCAGTCGATGTCGGAGGTGCAGCCGCCCGCCGTGCCCGTCGCGCCGCCGCCGCTCGACGGCGCAGGGCTCGCCGCCGGCTGCTTCGTCTCGGGGACCGTGCCGCTCGGCCTGTACGCGAGCGCCTTCGCGACGGCGTTCCAGACCTGATAGTGCAGCTGGTTGCCGCCGTTGTAGACCCAAGGCGTGTACGTGTAGAGGGCCGCGGTCGCCGCGTTGGCGGGGGTGACGGGGAGCGGGTCGCTCGAGCTCTTCGTCTTGTGCGGCGCCCAGCCGGCGACGGTGTGCCCCGTGGACGCGATGTCGTCGAGGTAGTTGCGGAAGCTGTTGCCGGCGCACTGCACCTGGCGATCGAAGCCGGCGTAGGCCGCGGCGCACGGCGCGCCGTCGGGGCACCCGCACGAGAGCGCGTGCTCGATCGCGTAGGTCGACGCGGGCTTGCACAGCATGCTGCGCTCGACCTGCAGGCGCACCAGGAACTCGATCGGGTTGATCTGGTATTTGGTCGACGCGTCGGCGATGAGCTGCGCAGCCGACTTGCCGCTCGAGGGGTCGGTGTAGTCGGCGAGGCTCGAACGGAAGCCGCAGTGGGTGTGCTCGAGGAACGCCTGGATCTCGCTCGCCGACAGCGTGCTCGCGTCGGTGAAGTCGGCGTCCGACAGCACGTCGTCTTTGTCGAAGCCGAGCGCGTCTTCCCAGCTGCCCATCCCTTCGTCTTGCCCGGACGACGCCACGCAGGCGCCGAGAGCGAGCAGCGAAGCGGCCAGCGCGAGGCGAGAGATGGCGCGCGTCACTTGGCAGCTCCGTTGACGTTGCCGACCGACTCGCCCTGCTTCTCGGCCTTGTCCCAGACCTTGCCGCCGAACACCTTGAATCCGGCGATGGCGATGAGCGCGATGACGCCCACGAGGATGATGTACTCGACGAGGTTGGCGCCGCGGCGGTCGTGGAGGAGCGAGCGGCGAGCGTCGTGAGGCATTGCGTGAACCATAGTCTGAAGAACTCCGGAGAGCACCCTCCGCGCCAGGCGCACATCGCCGGAGAGAGGCGCCAATTCGCCGCGCCTCGCGCGCCTCGCCCCCGTGACGCTGTCACGCGCTCGAGACGCTCGCGCGTCTCGGGCGCGTAGCCGGAACGGATCGCGCGTTCGACCGCGTTCGACCCTATCGACCGTCTTCGCCGAGCGCCGCGCGGAGGTCGGCCGACATCGTCGACGCCCGCCCGGCGCCCGCGGCGTCGCCCGCCGCGCCCGCCGCGGCCGCGCGAGCGGCGAGCAGATCCGCGAGCACCCGGACCCGCTCGCGATCAAGGAGTCG
>JAJXTK010000200.1 GCA_021783935.1 Myxococcales bacterium
GACGCCGCCCCCGCCGACTGATCGTCGCCGCTACGCGGGCGCGACGCGCACGTCGAGCCGATAGCTCCCCGAGGCCTGCGCGTATCCATCGACGACGACCCAGTAGGTGCCCGCGTCGAGGACGAGATCGAGCAACGCGTTGCCCGGCACGAAGCCGGCGGCGCAGCCGTTGTCGACCTCGACGCCTGGGCAGCTCGCCCCCGCGCGCACGCTCAAGATCGCGCTGAACGCCGAGTTCTCGGCGTCGAGGACCACGCGCGACTTCGCCGGGAGATCGAGCCGGTAGATCGCCTCCGGTGCGCCGCCCGGCGGACCGCCTCCGCCGTCGCACGACTCGTCGAGCGCCGCGCCGAACGAGGCCGTCGAGCCGGTGAACAGGCCGCCGGTCGGCGGGATCACGACGGGGCTCGCGCCGCAGCCGTCGGCGCCGACCGGCCCCAGCGTCGCCGCCGGCCGCACGAACGTCGAAAGCGACAGCTGGCTCGACGCCTCGCTCTCGACCACCACGCGATAGCTCCCGGCCGGCAGCGCGCGCCGCGAGAGGCGCAGCGGCGCACCGGCCGCGCAGCCGTAGGTCATCGTCGTGCACGCCGGGAGCGAGAGGCCGACGCCGATCGTGTCGCTCCCCGTCGGCCTCGCGATGACGAGCAGGTCCGACTCGACCGACCAATCGAGCTCGTAGGCGGCGCTCGCACGGAGCGGGGGCGACCCCGAGGCCGGCGGCGGCGAGGGCCACAGGCACGAGGGCGCGAGGGAGTCGTCGTTCGGGGAGAGGTCGGCGATCGTGGTCACGCCGGTGGCGAGCGTCGGCGCGCCCGAGCACGTCGCGTCGGCGGGCGCGGGGGTCGCCGGATCGAGCGACGCCGTGAGGCCGACGTCGCACGGGGCGGCCGCGGCGAGCGTCACGTAGTAGGTGCCCGCGGCGAGTCCGCGCACGAACAGCTCGCCCGGCGCCCCCGCGCCGCAGCCCAGCTCGTCGGTCGCGGCGACGCACCCGGCATCGCGCAGGCCCAGGAGCGCGTCGACGCCGGTGACGTTCGGCGTGGCCACGACGTGGAGATCACGCGGCGCGACGCTCGGATCGACGTCGACGCGGTAGACGAGCGGGCCGGCGCCGCCCGCGCACGCGCTCGGCAGCGGGCCGGGGTCGACGAGCTGCACGGTGCCCGCGAAGCTCGTCGACGCGGCCGAGAGCAGGGGCGCGGCGCCGCCGCACGTCAGGTTGGCCGCCGGGGTCGTCGGAGGTCCGAACGTGACGTGCACCGAGACCTTCCCTTCGGCGTTGCCGAGCAGGTAGACCGGGTACGTTCCGGGCTGCAGCGCGCGCAGCAGCAGTCGCACCGACGGGCTCGCGCTCGGCTCCGGGATGCAGGCCGTCTCGGTCGTGCCGTCGCCGCAGACCTTCCCCGCGGCGAGCGCGACGCGCGCGCCCGCGCTCGGCGTCGCGAGCACGTCGACGTCCATCGGACCGCCGGCCGGCACCCGGATGGCGAGCACGTCCTGGCGCGGGTAGGTCGCGATCGGCGCGCAGCTGGCCGACACCGTGCGCGAGGTGCCGTCGAGCGAGAGCGAGAGCGCGCTCGAGGTCGTCACGAGCAGCGCGTCGTCGCAGGTCGAGTACTGCGGCGAGACGCACGGCGTCTCGTCGATCAGCCCGTTGCAGTTGTCGTCCTTGTGATTGCCGCAGACCTCCGCGACCTTGGAGCTCACCGTCGGGTCGCGATCGTCGCAGTCGCCGCCGCCGCACGCGCTCGTCGGATCGCCGTCTTGGTCGGCGTCGCGCCGCTGGTGCGCGCACGAGTGCGTCGCCTCGACGCAGCTGTCGATCGAGCAGTAGTCGGACGTCGAGCAGTCGACCACCGGGCCGGGCTGGCACCCGGCGCGCACGTCGCAGCGCTCCTGCCCATCGCAGTAGACGCCGTCGTCGCAGCGCGTGTCGTCGGGCGTGCCGCGGCAGTGGCCGATCGTCTTGTCGCAGACCCAGCTCGCGCAGCTCGCGCCGGCGTCCTTGCACTCGCCGTCGTCGACGCACGGGCCGCCGACGCTCGGATCGGCGTCGCGGGCGAGGTAGGCGTCCTCGAACGCGGCCTCGCCGCCGCCGGCGTCGTCCCCCGCCTCGGGCCCGGGGCCGACCGCGTCGGCGAAGCGATCGGGCGTGCCCGACGAGGAGCACGCGAGCGAGAGCGCGGCGAGCGCGGCGAGTCCGATCGCGCGAAGGGGGGGCATGCCGGCTAGTTCAAGAAGCGCTTGTCGATCTTCGGATCGCGCCCGCCCCGGATGACCGCGAGCCCCTTTGCGCGCCGCCTGCGCACGCGCCGCTGGCGCAGGCGATCGAGCCAATCGTCGATGTGGTCCCAGTAGCGCATGAGCAGGAAGCCGGTCGCGATCGACGAGAGCGAGATGGCGACGCTCTCCTGGGGCGCCCGCATCAGCACGTAGATCAGCTGCAGGCCGATGAGGGCGAGCACCAGCGTGCGTCCGCTGACGGGGGGGAAGAAGAGCTTCTGCCGCGGGAAGCGGGTGCCCCAGGCGGCCGTGAGCGCGAGCGAGAGCGGCTCGGTGCCGTAGATCGGCTGGGTGAAGAACACCGGGTGGAAGGCCGCGACGCCGACCGCGATGATCGCGGGCGCGAGCACGCACGCGCCGACGAACAGCAGGAAGCGCGAGCCGCCGAGCGCCTCCTCGAGCGGGCCGCCGAACATCCAGAGCACCAGCGCGCCCCAGAACAGCGGCCCGAGCGCGTCCATGCCGCCCGGCACCACGAGCAGCAGCGGGTAGCTCACGAGCCGCCACAGCTCGAGGCGCAGCACGCTGCGCGGGCTGAGCGCCAGGTACTGCGCGACGTTCTTGCCGGGGCCGAGCCAGTTGAAGTCGATGAGCTCGAGCACCAAGAGCGCCCCCATGGCGATCAGCACCCAGCGCACCACCGGCGTGAGCCGGGGCACCGCGAGCTGGTAGCCGGTGGGGCCGAAGTCGTCGTCGCCGCGACGGGGCATTCGTTGGTGTTAACGCAGACGGCCGCCGCGTGCACGTGGCACGCGACAGCCGCGCGGGCGGGCCGGCTCGATGCACCGGCCCGAATCAGGTTGCGATCAGAAGCACCCGCCGGTGCTGACGGTGGTGCTGTTCAACTTGCACTCGGGGTGCAAGCTCGGATCGACCCACACGAGATCGCTCGTCGTGGCGTCGTAGGTGATCGTGCACGGGTTCTGGACGTTGCAGGCCGCCGTCGACGTCTTCAGCTCGATCGCCGTGCCCCACGTCGTGCTCTTGTCGGTCGGGTTCACGTCGGCCCGGAACTTCGACGCGTCGATGAAGACGACACCGTGGCAGTCGCTCTCGGCGATCGACACGTTCGGCGACACGCCAGTCGCCCCCCACGGCTCGAAGGCGCGCCAGAGGTCGAACGGGTTGCTCGGGGCCGTCGCGACGGCCCCCTCGCACCAGCCCGCGGGGATCAAGTCGGACGGGAAGATGATCCCCTTGTAGTAGGTGCTGCCGGTCGAGTCGGCGACGCTCAGCGGCGCACAGGAGGCCGTCGTGGCGACGCCGGCGACGACGGTCGCCGTGCAGGTCGTCCGCATGAACGCGATGCGCTCGTTGATGTCGCCGTCGTTCAGGCCTGGGCCGTTCAGGCCGCGCAGGTAGCCGGTGACGTCGATCGTATAGGTGCCCTCGGGGAGGCCGTCGAGCTGGGCGTCGACCGGGTTGCCCGACGTCGGGTCGAGGCCGATGGCGGTCGGGAACAGGGTACCTCCCTGCGCCGGCGAGCTCGCGTCGATCGTCGCGTAGGCGTTGTATATCTGGAAGGCGTTGATGTCCGCGTACGTCGACCCCTTGCCGAACGCCGTCGCGTGGCCGTCGGTCGCGCCCGGAGCGAGCAACGACGAGGCCGAGACGACGATCGAGCCGGTGGTGGCGCTCGGGTTGGTGTCGGTGCCGGGGTTGGTGTCGGTGCCGGAGTCGTCGCCCGTCGTCGTGCCCGAGTCGGTCGTGTCGGCCGTCGTGACGACGCACCCCGCGGCGCCGAAGGTCACCCAGGCGGTGAGGCCCGCGAGCGCGAGGCCGAGAGCCATGCTGCCGAAGCGAACTGAGTGACGCATGAAGGATCCTCCTCGGGAAGGCCCGCCGCGGCGGCGGACGAAGTGAGCATGCTGCGGCCGCGAAGGTATCCGACTTCGCGGCCAAGCGGGGAGAGGGCCATCAAGGCTTCATCGGCGCCGAGCGCTCCGGACGGACGCGCGCTCGAAGTGCCGATTCAGCAGGTCCTGGTGACGCTGCACGACGGCAGCACCGCGTACGGACCGGGCATCGTGTGCGCGCTGCAGTCCGCCACGTAACAAGCGGTGCCGTCGGCGAGGTAGCCGGTGGCCGTGAGCGTGTAGACCGTGTCGCCCTGCAGATTGTTGAACGCGACGATGAACGGCAGCCCGCTCGGGTCGTCGCAGGAGACCTGACCGCTCGTGCTCGAGGTGTTGTCGATCTCGATGAGCCAGGTCGCGATGCCGCTGTTGTCGTTCGGCGTGCAGGCCACGCCGTTGAAGACCTGGTCGAAGTGCGCGTCGATGGTGGGCGTGTCGGGTTGCGTGACCGCGAAGTCCTCGGGCGAGTAGTCGGGCGCCGGCGTCGAGGTCTGGTCGATGATGCACCCGACGGGCGCGCCCGCGAGCACGAGCGCGAACGCGACGCGGGCGAAGCTTCGAATCCAGGAGGAATGGGGGGTGGTGGTGGCGGCGTTCATGGGTGAGACCCTTGGATGGACGAGGTGGAGGGGACCTTCATTCAACATCGCTTCGTGCGGCTCGCCGAGGGGGCTCGACGCGTTGACGCGGCGCAGGCCGGATCATCGGCGATCGGCCGGCGACGGCGCGTGAATTCGTGCGAAACGCTTGCCATCCTGGTCCGGGCGCGGGCGACGGGCCTCTGCGCCGCGTGAACGCCGCTCCAAACGGGCGCGACATCAGTTAGCGTGCGCCGCCAACGTGGCCGAAGACGCCCCCTCCCCGCAACCGCCGTCCACGACGACCGCGACACCACGATCGCAGGCCGACTCGCCGCCGGAGGCCGTGCGCGCCGACCTTTCGCCACGGCGCGAGCGGCGTCGCGGCTGGGTGCTCGTGCTCGCCATTTACGCTCTCTGTACGGTCAGCTTCGTGGTCCTCGCCGGCGACCGGCTCGATCGCCACACGATGAACGATCACTTCGCCGTGCAGGCGGAGGTGTGGCGCGAAGGGCGCTGGTATCTGACCGAAGAGGACATCGTCGGGCGGCAGCGGCGCGGCGAACTCGACATGCACAACGACTGGGCCGTCGCGCGCCACGTCGATCCCGCGACCGGCAAGACCGAGGTCCGATATTTCAACTCGTTCCCGGTCTTCCCCGCTGTGCTCATGTACCCGTTCGTCGCGGCGGCCGGCAGCGCGGTGGTCTTTCGCGACGCGCTGTTCGTCGTCGCGATCGCCGGCGTCGGCCCTGCGCTCTTGTTCCTCGCGCTCGAGAAGCTGCGGCGTGACGGGCGAAACCCGCGGAGCATGCTCGCCAACGCGGGGCTCGCGTCGCTCTTCGCCCTCGGCACGGTCTACTTCTTCACGGCGGTGCAGGGCTCGGTCTGGTTCGCGGCGCACGTCGTCGGCGTCGGGCTGACCTGCGGCTACATCCTCGCGTCGGTGTCGAGCGCACGGCTGCTCTGGTGCCTCGTCGCGGGCGCCCTCGTCGGGGCCGACTTCCACACGCGCACGCCGACGCTGCTCGGCGTCGCGCTCTTCGCCTACGAGAGCGCGCGCGCCTCGCTGCGGGCGCCCGTGCGCGCCGATGGGACCCTGTGGGAGCGCGCCGGCGACGCGTGGGCGAAGCTCGAGAAGCCCAAGCTGCTGACGCGCTGGACGTTCTTCGCCGCGCCGATCCTCGTGGCGATCTGGGTGACCTTCCGCATCAACCAGGCGCGCTTCGGCGACGCCTGGGAGTTCGGCCACACGCTGCTCAACGTCGCCTGGATGGATCGCGTCCGGCGCTGGGGCCTGTTCAGCTACCACTACCTCTCGCGCAACCTGACTTGCGCCTTCACGCTCTTGCCGATCCTCAACCCCGCCAAGCACCCGGCGGGCGTCGGCCGCGTGCAGTTCTCCGCGATGGGGCTCGCGCTCTGGGTCACCACGCCGCTCTACCTCTGGCTGCTCTGGCCCAAGGTGAAGGGGGCGCTCCACTGGGCCCTCTGGCTCACCGTGCTGCCGATCGCGGCCCTCGATCTCACCTACCAGAACAGCGGGTGGCTGCAGTTCGGCTACCGCTTCTCGAACGACTTCGCCCCCTACCTCTTCGTGCTGCTGGCCCTCGGCGGCCGCCCCTTCGGCGGGCTCTTCCGGCTCGCGGCGGCCTTCTCGGTCGCCATCAACTACTTCGGTGCGGTGTCGTTCCAGCGCGCGGGCTTCGAGAGGTACTACTTCATCCAGACGTACACGGCGCCGACCTTCGACGGCACGCCGTCGCTGCAGGCCTCTACCTACCCTCCGGACTGACCCATCATGGAACGCCTCGAAGCGCTGGTGAGCGAGCTGCGCGCCTTCGTCGCCGAGCGCGACTGGCGCAAGTTCCACGACCCGAAGAACCTCTCGATGCTGCTCGCGTCGGAGGCGGGGGAGCTGCTCGCGCTCTTTCGCTGGGTCGACAACGCAGCGGCCGACGCGCACGCGAGCGACGAGGGGCGCCGCGCCGCCGTCGAGGCCGAGGTCGCGGACGCCGCGATCGCGGTGCTGCTGCTCTGCGATCGCCTCGGGTTCGACTTGGTCGAGATCGCGCGCAAGAAGCTCGAGAAGAACCGCGCGAACTACCCCGCCGACGTCGTGCGCGGCAGCGCCGAGCGGCCGTCGCGCGGAGGCTGACAGACGGCAGCGGCAGGGGGGCGAGGCTCGCTCCCCTTCGCCTCAATTGAGCTCGTGCTTCTCCTTCGGCCGGCCCGTCTGGCTGCGGCGATCCTCGAGGAACGCCGCCGTGATCTCGTGCTCGAAGGTCGCGAGCAGCTCGTCGCCGAGCTCCGCCGGGGTCTGCGCCATGCGCTCGACGTTGCGCTGGTAGACGAAGATGCGCGCGCACGGCGGGCCGGGGCGCTCGGGGGTCGCGAGGCCGTCGAGGAGCATCGGCGCGCGCGGATCGATGCCGTCGGCGATGACCTCGAGGCCGGGCAGCGGCGTGACGAAGACGTCGGCGTGCTCGACGAAGCGGCGCAGGGCCGGGTCGAGCGACTGCAGCGCGCCGCGCACCGCCTGCTCGAAGCTCGCGGGCGGCAGGCCCTCCTCGCGCGCCAAGGCGAGCTCGTCGAGGCGCCGCACCTCGAGGAACGACGAGGTCGCTCCGAGCGAGTCGCCGTCGGCCTCGCGCACGAGGGCGCGGTAGTAATGAGCGTCGGCGTTGTCGGGGTCACGCTCGATCGCGCGCTCGATCCAGGCCTTGGCCGCCTCGGCGTCGCCGACCTCGAACTTCGCGCGGCCGATCAGGAACTCGTAGCGCGGGCTCTCGAAGGGGCCGTCGGGGAGCGCTGCGACGGCGCGGCGCGCGGCGGCGTCGTCCTGCTTGGCCAAGAGCGCGTCGATCTTGATGAGCATCGCGTCGGCGAGCTCCTCGTCGTTCTCGGCCCACGAGATCGCCTCGTCGCACTGGTCGATCGCCTCGTCGAGCTCGCCGAGCGGGTGCACCAGCACCTCGGCCAGGTTGAGCATCGCGTCGAAGTACCCCTCGTCGAGCGCGAGCGCCGTCTTGTAGTGCTCGACCGCCGCGTCCGCCTCCCCCCCGAGCGCGGCGACGTAGCCGAGGAGGTTGTGGACCTCCGGCGCGTTGGCGTCGATCGCGAGCGCCTGGAGCGCGGACGCCTCGGCGCCGCGGACGTCGCCTTGCTGGGCGAGATCCCATCCGCGATCGAGGTGTGCCGTGAGTTGATCCATGCGGCGGGATCCCTAGCACGAGTCGACCCCGCCGGGGCGCGAGCTCGCCAAGCGGGGGCCCTCGCGCGGCGGGTTGGGGTAGAGTCGGCAGTCGCATGTCCGCGGCCACGAGCGAACCGAGCGCGACGCGGCCCCGGCGCCCCTTCGACGAGTCCTTCGACGTCGCGATCGTAGGCGGCGGCCCGGCGGGCGCCACCACCGCGGCGCGACTGCGGCAGCTCGGGCGCACGGTCGTGGTGCTCGAGCGAGAGCGTTTCCCGCGCTTTCACATCGGCGAGTCGCTCCTGCCTTCGAGCGCGCCGATCCTCCGGTCGCTCGGCCTCGAAGGCGAGCTCGACGGTCGCTTCCTCCGCAAGTACGGCGCGCGCTTCCTCGACGACGATCTCGGGCCGGGCGGCGGCGTGTCGTCGTCGGCGAGCTATCGGTTCGACGAGGCATTTCCCCCCGCGATCCCCTACGCGTGGCAGGTCCCGCGCGACGAGTTCGACCTGCTGCTGCTCGGGCGCGCGCGCGCCCTCGGCGCCGACGTTCGCGAGGGGTGGCGTGCGCTGTCCGTCGTGCGCGATGGGGCGCAGGTCGTCGGCCTCGAGGCGGTCTCGCCGAACGGCGAGCTTCGCGTCATCGGCGCGAAGGTGGTCGTCGACGCGGCCGGCCGCGAGGGGCTCCTCACGCGCGCCCGCTCGCGCTCGCGCGTGCCTGGCCTCGACAAGACGGCGATCTTCACGCACGTGGTCGGCGGCGCGCGCAACGAGGGGCGCGACGCCGGGCAGATCGAGCTCACGATCTTGGCCGGCCGCGACGAGACCGGGAGCGTGCCCGGCTGGGCGTGGCTCATCCCCTTCAAGGACGGGCGCGCCAGCGTCGGCTTCGTGCTCTCGTCCGACGTCGTCGGCCGGCGCGCCGCCGATGCGCCCTCGCTCGCGTCCGACGCGGGCCCCGCGCGCTCGGCCGAGCGTGGGGGCGACCGGCTTGCTGCGATGTTCGACGCCGAGGTCGCGCGCTCGCCGTGGATGTCGCGCCTGCTCGAGGGCTCGACGCGCTCGGGCCCCGTGCGCGCGGCCGCCGACTACAGCTTCCGCGTCGACAGGCTCGCCGGCGACGGCTGGCTCGCGGTCGGCGACGCGGCGGGCTTCCTCGATCCGCTCTTCTCGACGGGGGCGCACCTCGCGATGGGCGGCGCCGAGCGCGCGGCCGCCGCCATCGACGCGGCGCTCACTGCCGGCGACGTGAGCGAAGGCGCGTTCGTGGCGTTCGAGCGCGCGATGCGCACGGCGGTCGATCTCTTCCTCGGCGCGGTGCAGTCCTTCTACCGCGGCGAGCTGCGCGAGCTGCTCTTTGCGCGCGATCAACGCGCGGTCCTGCGCAAGCTCGTGACCTCGATGCTCGCGGGCGACGTCTTCCACGACGACGGCGACGCGGCACGCTGGGTCGGCTTCTTCCGCGAGCGCTTCCCCGTCACGCACGGCTAGCCCTCCGCGCGCGCACGGCGCGGTGCCTCTTTTCGCCGGTCCGTGCGCATTCTGCTAGCGTGGCCTCGTCCATGGCGCGCGGCCTGCAAACCGTCACGCAGGGAGCGAAGGTCGCGATCTTCGTGATCGCGCTCGCCGTGGCAGGCTTCTTCGTCTACCGGCTCGTCGCCAAGGACACGAGCCGCGGTGGCGGCTACACGGTCTACACGCACCTGAAGGACGCGACGGGCCTCGTG
>JAJXTK010000201.1 GCA_021783935.1 Myxococcales bacterium
CGAAGAGGCGCTCGTCGTCGAGGAGGCTCGGTGCGGCGCGCGCGCGCTCGGGCACCTGCGCGGCCCCTGCTACTCCCAGGTCGCGTTCGCCAAGATCGCCGGGGGGGCGCCGCGCGCGTGGCTCTTCGAGACGGCCGCGCGCATGGGCGGCGGCTTCGACGCGGACGTCACCCTCCTCGCGAGCGGCGTCGACCTGTACGCACGCATCGTCGGGCTCGCCCTCGGCGAGCGCCCCCTCGAGCTTCAGGGGAAGACCGGTCCCGCCCACGGCGGCGCGATCGCCAAGTTCCTGATCGGCAAGCCCGGCGTCGTGCGCGCGATCGAGGGGCTCGACCGCGCGCGCGCGCTGCCGGGCGTCGACCTGGCCGAGGTCTTCGTCCCCGTCGGGGGGCGCGTGCACCCGCTCACCGACAGCGCCAAGCGCGTCGGCTTCGCGCTCGCCCACGGGCCCGATCGCGCTTCGGCCGTCGCCGCGGCCGACGCCGCGCTCGCCGCGATCCAGCTGAACGTCGAAGCGGGCTGAGGTGGGCACCGCGCCGCACGCGACCAAAGCGTCGCGCGAGACGACCGGCGTCGCGCGCGCGCGCGTCACCGCCGCCCTGAAGGGGGCTGCCACGCTCGCCCTCTTCGCGGCCGTGCTTTGGAAGGTGCCGCTCGCCGACCTCGGCGCGCGCATGCGCCACCTCGACGCGCTCGACCTCGCCATCCTCTGCGTCGTCACCATCGCGCAGGTCTCGGTCGGCGTGGTCCGTTGGCAGCGCGTGCTGCATCGGCTCGGCGAGCGCGTCGGCTTCTTGGCGCTCTACGGCGATCTGTTGGTGGGGCTCACGTACAACATGTTCCTGCCGACGACGGTGGGCGGCGACGTCGTGCGGGCGCTTCGCGCGCGCAAGCGCCTGGCGGTGCCGCACCGCGCGTGGTCGAGCTCTGTGTACGAGCGCATCGCGGGGCTGCTCGCGCTCGCAGCGAGCGGCGCCATCGCGGCCGCCGTCGGCCTCGGCGAGCAAGCGCACGTCCCGCCCGCCCTGCGCTGGACGGCGATCGGCGTCGCGATCGCCTTCCTGCTCGCGTTCTTCGGCGCCTCGTGGCCGTTTCGCCTGCTGCTCGGCGTCCTCGAGCGCTCGCTCGGCAAGGGTGGCGCCGCCGCCAACGACGTGCGCGGCATCGTCGCGGACCTCGAGGGCCCCCTCACGAGCGCGGGCGCGCGGCTCGAGACGCTCGGCTGGTCGCTGCTCTACCAAGCGCTCGGCGTCGTGTTCGTCATCGCCGGCGCGCGCGGCCTCGGCGCGCCGGGGCACGAGCTCGCGATCCTCGTCGGCGTGCCGATCGTCCACGTCTTCTCGATGGTGCCGATCACCATCGGAGGCTTGGGCCTGCGCGAGGGGCTCTTCGTCGCGATCCTCGGACGGCTCGGCGTCGCGCCCGACGTCGCGCTCGGGCTCGCCGCGCAGTGGCTGGCGTCGAGCGTCGGCTTCGCCATCGCGGGCGCCCTCGTCGTGCTCGCGGGAGCGTTGCGCACGCAGCGCGGGTCCGATTCCGCTTGAATATCCGCACCTGGCGTGCCATAGGCAGCGCCGCGAACGACTGCCGACGGCACCGCTCGCGACGGAGGGTTCATGAGTCGCGGAGACCTGCTGGAGATGGAGGGGACGGTCGTCGACGCCCTCGGTGGCGGCTTCTACGCCATCAAGTGCGACGTCGGCTCGACTGTGCGCGCGCAGCTCTCGGGCCGCATGCGCCGCTTCCACATCCGCGTGCTCCCGGGCGACCGCGTCCGCGTCGCCGTCTCGCCGTACGATCCGACGCACGGCCTCATCGTCTTCCGCGGCAAGTGAGCCGCGCGCCCCGACGGGGGCATCCGTAGGCGCGCACCCCTCCGCCGAGCGGGTGCGCGCTTGGCATTTGTGCGTCGCGCTGGACGAACCCCGCCGGTTCCACTAGTCCCGCGCTCAGTTCGCGATGATTCCGCGCACGAAGGTCACGTACGGCGCCGTCGAGCTCACGCGGGCCGCCGTGCGCCGCGACGACGATCGCCGCGCGCGCGACCGGCTGGCCGAGGCCCTGCGCCGCCGGCTCGACGTCGACAACGTGCTGCTCGCGCCGTCGGGGCGTGGCGCGCTCGCGGTGCTCCTCGAGGCCTCCGAGCGCACCGACGTCGTCGTGCCCGCATACACGTGCAAGGCCGTCGTCGAGGCGTGCCTGTTGGCCGGCAAGCGCGTGCGCTTCGTCGACGCGGAGGCCGACGGCTTCAACATGGACGTCGAGCGGCTCGCCCCGGCGTGCGACGCGCGCTCGATCGTCCTGGCGACCCACCAGTTCGGCATCCCGTGCGATCTCGAGCGCATCCTTCGCATCGCCGCCGAGCGCGGCGCGCTGGTGATCGAGGACGCGGCCGCCTCGCTCGGCACGACGATCGACGGCAAGGCCACCGGCACCCTCGCCGACGCGGGCTTCTTCAGCTTCGACTCGACCAAGCTCGTCAACGTGCCGCTCAAGGGAGGCTTCCTCACGGTCCGCGATCGCGCCTGGTTCGACCGCGTGCGCGAGGTCGCCGCGCGCCGCTGGACGCCGGTGCCCGCCGCGCTGCGCGCCAAGTGGCTCGCCTCGGGCGCCGCCTACCTCGCGCTCGAGAACCACCTGGCCTACAGGGCCTTCCACGAGGCGATGTTCGCGCGACGCGGGTGCTTCACCAACGACGACGCGATCGTCCGCCCCGAGCGCACCGTCTTCCACCGCCACGAGCTCGCCGAGTGGCAGGCAGCCATCGCCCTGCCGCAGATCGAGCGGCTCGACGAGCTCGTCGGGCGCCGTCGCGAGCTGTACGCCGAGCTGCGCCGGGGGCTGCGCGGCGCGCGCAGCTTCGCCCTTCCGCCCATCGACGCGCGCGGCGAGTGGGCGTGCATCCGCTTCCCCATCCGCGTGGGCGGCGACAAGCTCGCCTTCTACCGACGCGCGAGCTCCCGCGGCGTCGACTTCGCCTTCAGCTTCACGTTCCTCGGCTGCGGCCGCGAATTCGTGAACGCCTGGCGTCTCGCCGACGCCGTGCTGGACGTGCCCTACTACGACAAGCTCAGACGCGCGGAGCTGCGTCGCACCATCGACGTGCTGCGCGCGCTCGACGACGAGGATAGCCGTGAAAATTAGCGGAATCAGCGCGATGGTGCAGAACAGGCTCAATCGCGAGCGCGTCTACTGCACGGCCGACTACTGGGACGCGAAGGCCGCCGAGAAGGAGGGGGACGCCGTCTCGGCGTGGGCGAACAACCACCTCAACAAGCACTACTACCGCGACATCGGCGCGACGTTCGAGAGGTTGCTCGGCGACGTGCGCGGCAAGCGCATCCTCGATCTCGGCTGCGGCACCGGGCGCAACGCGCGCTTCCTCGCCGAGCGTGGCGCCCACGTGGTCGGCGTCGACTTCTCCGCGAAGTCGATCGAGATCGCCAAGCGCCACGCGCCGAGGCCCAACCTCGAGTACCGCGTCGGCAGCGCCCTCGCGCTCGAGGACGCCGCCGAGTACGACATGGTCGTCTCGTGGGGGGTGGCGACCATCGCCTGCCGCTCGCGGGCCGACCTCGAGAACCTCATGCAGCGCGTGATGCGCGCGCTGAAGCCCGGCGGCCGTCTGCTCTTCCTCGAGCCGATCCACAAGGGGCCGCTGCACCGCGTGCTCGACATGGCGCTCGACGACTTCCTCGACGTCGCCAGACGGACCGGCTTTCTGGTCGACGACGTCGAGCACCTGCACTTCTGGCCGGCGCGCGTCGCGCTCGCCTACGTCGAGTGGCCCGACGCGATCACCACGCCGGTGTACACGGCCGGCGAGTGGTTTCTGCGCCGGGTGCTGCGCGGCAAGCGAGGCGGCGACTATCAAGTCGTCGCCGCGCGGCGAGGCTGATCTCAGGCCGACTGCTTGGCGTCGCGGGCGGCGGGGATCGGGATCGATGCGGCGGCCGCGCCGATCGCGCGCGCCGCTTCGTCGATCGTCGCCTCGTCGATGACCAGCGGCGGCGTCACGCGCAGCACCCGCTCGCTCGCGACCGACAAGAGCACGCCGTGATCGCGCGCGGCGGCGAGCATCTGGCGCGCCTCGACCCCGCGCGCCATGAGCAGGCCACGCAACAGGCCGAGCCCGCGCTCGCCGTCGAAGATCGCCGGGTGCTGCCTCGCGAGCTCGGCGAGCTTCGCCGAGAGGTAATCGCCCATCTTCGCGGCGCGCCGGACGAGCTTGTCCTTCTGCATCGTCTCGATCACGGCGACCGCCGCCGCCGCCGCGAGCGGGTTGCCGCCGAAGGTCGTGCCGTGCGTGCCGGGGCTCAGCACGCCGTTCAGCGACTCCTTCACGAGCATCGCGCCGATCGGCACCCCGCCGCCGAGCCCCTTGGCGAGCGGCATCACGTCGGGCGCCACCCCGGCGTGCTGCCAGGCGAACCACGCGCCGGTGCGACCGACCCCGGTCTGGATCTCGTCGAGGATCAAGAGCGCGCCGAACTCGTCGGCGAGCGCCCGCAGCCCCCGCAAAAAGCCCTCGGGCGCCGGGAGCACGCCCCCCTCGCCCTGCACCGGCTCGGCCACGACGCCGCACACCTCGCGCGGGTGCGCCTCGAGGTACGCGCGCACCTGATCGAGCTGCCCGAAATCGAGGTGCGTGACGCGCTCGAGGTCGCAGCCGAAGCCCTCCCAGTACTTCGGCGTGCCGGTCAGCGGCAGCGCGCCGAGCGAGCGACCGTGGAACGAATTCTTGAACGCGATGAAGCGCGTGCGCTGCGCCTCGCCCTTGAGGAACGCGTGTCGGCGCGCGAGCTTCACGCACGCCTCCATCGCCTCCGTCCCGCTGTTGCAGAGGAACACCCGCGAGAGCGCCGGCGCGCCGCCCCCCTCGGGGCGCGTGAGGTCGACGAGGTGGCGCGCGAGCGCGACGGCGGGCTCGCTCCACACGAGGTTCGACGCGTGCAGGAGCCTCTGCGCCTGCGCCTGAATGGCGCCGACGAGGGCCGGGTGCGCGTGCCCGAGCGCGGAGACCGCGATGCCGCCGTACAGATCGAGGAAGCGTCGCCCCTCGACGTCCCAGAGCTCGCACCCCTTGCCGTGGTCGAGCACGACCGGCGCTTGCCGGTAGTTCGAGAGCAGGACCTCGTTGCCCACCGCGATGATCTCGGCGTTCGTCGACATGCCGGCGTTTTCGCCCGCGGGCGCGCCGCACGCAAGAGCGCAGGGCTCAGCGCGGGGCGAGGCTCGCGCTACCGGTCGGGCGCAGGGCGCTCGACGACGCCGCCGGGCGCAGCTGCCCCTCGACCTCCGATCGCACCACGTGCTCGACGCTCTGGCTGGTGTTGGCGATCTCGCGCCCCATCTCGGCCGCCTCGGGCGTCGAAAAGACCGCCTCGAGGTGCTGAAAGAGCGTCTTGCGCCCGAACGGCACGAGGAAGAAGGTGACCGCGGCGAGCAGCACCACCACGAGGTTCACGATCCGCTTGGCGAGGTCACCGAGCATCTGCCGCGCACGCTGTCAGGCCACGCGAGCCGAGGTCAAATTTCCTGCGATGCAGCGCGCCGGCGCCGTCACCTCGACGCGGCCCGCAGCTTCTCCTCCTGGCTCATGCGAAAGAAGCTCGCCAGCGCGCGGCGCATGTCGCGGTGGCGCCCCTTGCGGGCGTAGCTCTCCGACAGGTGCCTCGCGAAGCGCGCCCCGAGGCGGTTCGCGAGGCGATAGCGCGCCCCCTCGATCGACGCCTCGTCGTGGAGGAACGCGGCGTCGCCGTAGAGCGCGTCGTGCAGGGCATCGTCGTGCTCGGGGGGGAGCCGGCCGCCGCGCGAGAGCACGAGCCACTTGTCGACCTCGGCTTGCAGCTCGAGCTCCAGCTGCGTCGTCGAGCGCCCCGCGCGAGCGCGCTCGCACAGGAGCAAGAAGTGGCTCACCCCCTCGACGAGCTGACAGCGTTCGTCGAGCGATAGGTCGGTCCACGCACCGGGCCCGGCGCCCGCGACGTTCGCGGGGAGCAGCAGCTGCAGCTCGAGCACCTCGTCCACCTCGCGGACCAGCAGCGCCTCTCGCCCGGGCCCCTCGTGCGGCCGCACGAACGACGCCACGTCCTCCGCGGTCGCGTCGTAGTAGCGCTCGAGCTCGCGGAGGATCCTGGCCACGAGGACCCCGGTCATGCGACGACGTCTCCGCCCTTCACGCGAGGCCCGGCTTCAACGGCGCAAGCCCGTGCGCCGCGAGCTCGCGACCCAGCCGCTCGTTGCCGGTGCGCAGCCACTTCTCGTACAGCCGCAGCGTGCCGGCCGGAGATCGCGAGGCCAACGTGGTGCGCTCGGCGATCTCGGCGATCACCTCGACCAGCACAGCGAAGCGCTCGGCGAGCTCGCGGAACAGGTCGCCGAAGCCCGACCCGGCCGCCGCGCCCGGGCGGAGCATCGACGCCGCGGAGCGGTACGCATAGCCGCCGATCGACGCGACGAACCCGTCGTCTACGCCGCGCCGTTCGAGGTGCTCGCCGAAGAAGCCCGACACGTACAGCGTGCCGTCGCCGAGCCCCTTGAGCCGCTCGAAGCGCTCGCCGGGCGCGAGCTGCATCGCCTCGTCGAGCACGAGCGTCAGCGAGCGGTCGAGCGTCTCGCGCAGCGTTCCATGCGCGTCGGGCCGCACGAAATCCTCGAGCAGCCCGGCCACGTAAGCCTGGGCGACCTGGCTCGCGTCGACTCGCTGGTTCTTGCACGCGGCCTCGACGCTCTCGAGAAAGAACTCGCCGATGCGGGCTTTCGTCTCGATGGTCATGGCAACCCTGAACCTCCTTCGGCGTCGAAAGGCGTCGGAGGGGTGACCCCGCCCGAGCGCCCACTCCGGCAGCCCCACCCGCGGAAGGCTCACGCCGTCTGCGCGTGGGGCTCCTCTATGAGCTACGACGCAAAGGTTTCGCGGGCACACTCCTCGGCGGCCTTGCTCATGTCGGCAAACATGCGACCCGTCCAAGGCCGCTGGCGCCCGCATCGAACGGTTGCTACGACGCGCCGCGTCGGTCGTCGCGCCCAGATTCTTGCCGCAATTTCAAGGTCCTTGGACGCGCGGTCGCCCTTGACACCCCTGTAGGCGTGCCTATGGTGCCGCTCGGCATCGCTAGCACTCACACCCGGTGAGTGCCAACAATCGCAGACCCCGGGCGTTCAAGGCGTCGTCGCCTTCCGAACGACCCGCTGCGAGTCGTGTTCGCAAACTTCGACCCGTTCCGGCGTGCGCCCGCCCGCGCACGTCCGTGCCTGGAGGCCGTGACCATGAAGATCCGCCCGCTGCAGGATCGAGTGATCGTCAAGCGCGTGAAGGAAGACGAGAAGACGAAGGGGGGCATCATCATCCCCGACACCGCGAAGGAGAAGCCCATCGAGGGTGAAGTCATCGCGGTCGGCAACGGCAAGGCCAACGACAAGGGCGAGGTCCGCAAGCTCGACGTCAAGGCCGGCGACCGCATCCTCTTCGGCAAGTACTCGGGCACCGAGGTCAAGATCGACGGTGAGGAGCACCTGATCCTGCGCGAGGACGACATCCTCGGCGTGATCGAGAAGTGATCCGAACCCCTCCTGCCGCGCGCGGCTCATAGCTGCGCGCGAGTCGGGAGGGGCACGCGCACGAGGTCGACGGCCCTAGCGGATCGCCGAGCGCGAACCCGACGACGTCGACGCGTGCTCGCGGGTTGGCCGCCCCCTCTTTCCAACAGGTTTCATTCTCCGTCTTCAGAGGTTCGCAATGACTGCCAAAGAGATCGTCTACACCGAGGCTGCTCGTAACTACATCCTCGCGGGCGTGAACGCCCTCGCCGACGCGGTGAAGGTCACCCTCGGGCCCAAGGGGCGCAACGTCGTCATCGAGAAGAGCTTCGGCTCGCCGGTCATCACCAAGGACGGCGTCACGGTCGCCAAGGAGATCGAGCTCGAGTCGAAGTTCGAGAACATGGGCGCCCAGATGGTGCGCGAAGTCGCCTCGAAGACCTCCGACGTCGCGGGCGACGGCACCACCACTGCGACCGTGCTCGCGCAGGCGATCTACCGCGAGGGGAGCAAGCTCGTCGCGGCCGGTCACAACCCGATGGAGCTCAAGCGCGGCATCGAGGCCGCCGTCGAGGCGATCATCGCGGAAGTGAAGAAGAACGCGAAGACGACCAAGGATCCGAAGGAGATCGCCCAGGTCGGCACGATCTCGGCGAACGGTGACGCGGAGATCGGCAAGCTCCTCGCCGACGCGATGGAGAAGGTCGGCAAGGAAGGCGTCATCACGGTCGAGGAGAACAAGACCGCGGAGACGAAGCTCGACGTGGTCGAGGGCATGCAGTTCGACCGCGGCTACCTCTCGCCGTACTTCGTGACAGACGCCGAGCGCATGGAGGCCGTCCTCGAGGACGCCTACATCCTCATTTCGGAGAAGAAGATCTCCAACATGAAGGACCTGCTCCCGGTGCTCGAGGCGATCGCGCGCGCGCAGAAGCCGCTGCTGATCATCGCCGAAGACGTCGAGGGCGAGGCGCTGGCGACGCTGGTCGTCAACCGCCTGCGCGGCACGCTCTCGGCGTGCGCGGTCAAGGCGCCGGGCTTCGGCGATCGCCGCAAGGAGATGCTGAAGGACATCGCGATCCTGACCAACGGCCAGGTCATCGCGGAGGAGCTCGGCCTCAAGCTCGAGAACGTGACCCTGTCGGATCTCGGGCGCGCCAAGCGCATCAAGATCGACAAGGACAACACCGTCATCGTCGACGGCGCCGGCGGCAAGGACAAGATCAAGGCGCGCGTCGCCGAGATCCGCGCGCAGATCGAGAACACCACCAGCGACTACGATCGCGAGAAGCTCCAGGAGCGCCTCGCGAAGCTCGCGGGCGGCGTCGCGGTCGTCAAGGTCGGCGCGGCCACCGAGACCGAGATGAAGGAGAAGAAGGCCCGCGTCGAGGACGCGCTCAACGCGACCCGCGCGGCCGTGGAAGAGGGCATCGTCCCCGGCGGCGGCGTCGCGCTCATCCGCGCGCAGGGCGTCCTCGCGAACCTCAAGGTCTCCGAGGAGCAGCTCTTCGGCGTGAAGATCGTGCGTCGCGCGATCGAGGAGCCCCTCCGCCAGATCGTCGCGAACTGCGGCGGCGAGGGCTCGATCGTCGTGAACAAGGTCAAGGAGTCGAAGGGCAACTTCGGCTACAACGCCGCGACCGACGCGTACGGCGACATGCTCGAGATGGGCGTGATCGACCCGGCGAAGGTCGTCCGCACGGCGCTGCAGAACGCGGCGTCGGTCGCCGGCCTGATGCTCACGACCGAGGCGCTCGTCGCCGAGAAGGCGAAGGACGAGAAGGCTCCTTCGGCGCCGGCAGGCCACTCGCACGGCGACTTCTGAGAGACGGGCGTCATCGGACGCCCTTCCCGGACGCAACGGGGCGTCGCGATTGATCGCGGCGCCTCGCGGCGTTTTGTCCAAGACGTGCGACAGGAGGGGAGGAGCGAAGGAGCCTGGTTCTCCTTTGGTTCCGATCGCGTCCGCCCCGCGACGGGTCGGGATCCCGCCCTGAGCGCGATCGTCGCTGTTACAGCCCCCATCCCCGCCCTTCCCCCGCGGTGCGGGGGAAGGGAGATCGCGTGGCGCGAACGCGCGCA
>JAJXTK010000202.1 GCA_021783935.1 Myxococcales bacterium
TGCGCGCGCTCGCGATCCCCGCGGTCGTCGCCGTGCTCCAAGCGCTGCTGACGGCGCGCAACGAGCGGCGCGCGGACGTCGTCTACAACCTCGCGTACGTCCTCTTCGCGGTCGTGGGCCTGCAGTGGATCGCGCCGTACTCGTGGCTCACGATCAAGAACGGTCGCTGGATGACCCGCTGATCGAGCCCTGCACCGCCAGCGCGAGCGCCGCGCTCCACACGGCCACCCCGTCGTCGGCGAGCACGACGCCGGCGACCTCGTCGTCGATCTCGGGGCCGTGGTGCGGCGCGTCGGGGTGCAGCACCAGGGCCCCCGGCTTGGCCCGCGCGAGCCGGCGCGCCGACAGACCGTAGGTGCGCGCGTACTCGGCGCTCGACGGCACGAACGACCCCACGAGCGCCGCGTCCAGCGGGAGCGCCAGCACCACGTCTGCCGCGTCGATCGCCTCGTCGAGCCGATGGACCGCGCGTACGACGCCCGGCGCGTCCTTCGGCCGGAGCGACGCGAGGGCAGGGGGGAGCAGCGTCGCCGGGGCGCAGAGCCGAACCTCGGCGCCGAGCGTCGAGAGCAGCATCGCGCTCGAGCGCGCGAGCGGAGCGTGGAGCGCGTCGCCCACGATCGCGACACGAAGGTGCGAGAAGTCGTCGCGCCTCCCCGTCGCCCGCCGAATTGCGCGCGCGCCGAGCAGCGCCTCGATCGGGTCTTCGTGCTCTCCGTCGCCCGCGTTGACGACCGCGCAGCGCGCGCCGCGCTCCTCGAGCCAGCGTGCCGCGAGGTGCGGCGCGCCGCTCGCCGCGTGACCGATCACGAACACGTCCGCGCGCAGGGCGACGACGCGCGCGATCGTCGCGACGAGCGGCTCCGAGCCCGCGACGACCTCGATCACCGCTGCGTCGAGGCGCCGGGCCGCCCCCACGAAGCGCGCGCGGTGACGGGCCGACGACGCGTCGAAGAGGCAGGCGACCGCGCGGCCGCGCAGCGAAGTCCGATCGATCTCTGCTCCGGCGGGCGCGCCGATCGCGTCGGCCGCCTCGAGCAACCGAACGACGTCGAGGCGCGAGAGCCCCGCGATCCCGAGCAAGTCGCCCCCACGCGCGCCCGTCGCCACGATCAGGGGCTACCACCTCGCTCGCGCGGTCGCATGCCTCCGGCAAAAACGCGAGAGGCCCGCCTAGGGCGAGCCTCCCACCACACCCCGGCGAGCGATCAGCCGCCAGCGGCCAGACGCGCGACCTCGGCCGCGTAGTCTTCCTTCTTCGCCTTCTCGATCCCCTCACCGAGCTCCCAACGGATGAAGCGGCGAATCGTGATGTTCTCGCCGATGCGCCCGACGAGCTCGGCGCGGACCTGCTCGACGGTCTTCCCCTCGTGGATGATCGAGATCTGCTCGAGGAGGCAGACCTCCTGCATCCACTTGTTGAGCTTCCCCTCGATGATCTTCGGCCACGCCGCCGGAGGCTTTCCTTCCTCCTTCAGCTGCGCCTCGAAGATCTCCTTCTGCTTGGCGATCTTGGCCGCGTCGATGTCCTCGCGCTTGACGAACTGCGCGCTCATCGCGGCGATTTGCATCGCGACCTCGTCGGCGAACTGCTTGAAGTCGGCCCCACGCGAGACGAAGTCCGTCTCGCTGTTGACCTCGACGAGCACGCCGAGCCGGGCGCCCGCGTGGATGTACGAGTGGACCATCCCCTCGCTGGCGATCGCGCCGGCCTTCTTGATGGCCTTCGCGAGCCCCTTCTTCTGGATGATCTCGAGCGCCTTCTCGATGTCGCCGCTCGCCTCGATCAGCGCGGAACGGCAGTCGCCCATCGCCGCGCCCGAGCGCTCACGGACTTCCTTGACGAGGGCAGCAGTCACTTCGGCCATGTTCCGGATCTCCTGTCCTGAAGAATCAGCCGCGGCCGCCGCGATCGCGCTGCCCGGTCACGTTGCCCTGACCGGCGCGGCCACGGCCCGCCATGACGACCTGCGGGCCGCCGGCGGAAGGCGCGCTCTCGACCGGCTCGCCGCCGCGCTCGTCGCGACGACCGCCGAAGTCCTTGCGGCGCTGCAGCCCCTCGATGCACGCGTCGGCGACGCGCGCCGTGATCAGCTTGATGGAGCGGATCGCGTCGTCGTTGCCGGGGATGATGTAGTCGATGCGATCGGGGTCGCAGTTCGTGTCGGTGATCGCGACGATGCCGAGGCCGAGCTTGTTCGCCTCGTCGACGGCGATCGACTCCTGGTGCGGGTCGACCACGAACAGCAGCGACGGCAGCGACGTCAGGTTCTTGATGCCGCCGTGGTACTTCTCGAGCCGCTCACGCTCGCGCTCGATGAAGACGACTTCCTTCTTGGTGAGCGAGGTATAGGTGCCGTCGTCCTTCATGCGCTCGATCGTGCGAAGGCGCTCGAGGCCGGTCTTGATCGTGCGGAAGTTGGTGAGCGTGCCGCCGAGCCAGCGGTTGGTCACGTAGAACATGCCGGCGCGGCTGGCCTCCTCGGCGATGATGTCCTGCGCCTGGCGCTTGGTGCCGACGAACAGCACGCTGCCGCCGCGCGAGACCTCCTCGACGATCTTCTCGTAGGCGCGCTTGAAGAGCTTCGCGGTCTGGTCGAGGTCGACGATGTGGATGCCGTTGCGCGCGCCGTAGATGAACGGCCGCATCTTCGGGTTCCAGCGCTTGGTCTGGTGGCCGAAGTGGACGCCGGCGTCGAGCAGGCTGCGGAGCGGGAGGGGGAGGTCGCCGGGCAGGCGCGGCAGACCCTGGGCGGTCGTCTCCGTGACGGTGGCTTCGTTGGACACGGGCGCGGCTCCTTTCGGTTGGAGGCGGTCCGCCGACCGCGCGCCGACCTCGCGGGTTGCGCGAGGCACCGGGGCGCGCGGGTTGCGCTCGACGGGGCCGAGTTTCCGACGAGCTCGCGCCCACCGGCCCGATCCGCACGGCGTTCGCCGCACGAAAATGGGACCGGCCATGTAGCACGCGCGAGCCCCGCAGGGCAACCCGCCGCAGCCGAGCCGAGTCGCTTCGGGCGCGCCCGAGCGACGATGAGGACAAAAGCGAACGCGCCCGCGCGTTGCGGGCGCATTCGAGGCGAACAGCGCGGCGATCAGCGCGCGCGCGCGGTGGCGCGTGCGGAGCGCGACGCGAAGGCTGCGACCGCCGGCGCCTTGTGCGCGGCCGCGGCGGTCTCTTCGGCCGGGGCGGCGGCGACGCGCGGGCGGCCGACGTGGAGCTTGGCGAGGTCGACGATCGCCTCGCAGAGCTGGCCGAAATCATAGCCCGCGGCGGCGGCGATCTTCGGTAGGAGCGAGGTCGGCGTCATGCCCGGCAGCGTGTTGACCTCGAGGACGTACTCGTTCTCCCCCTCGGTCACGAGGAGATCGACGCGGCAAGCCCCCTCGACGCCGAGCGCCTTGGCGGCGCGCTCGGCGAGGTTGAGCACGCCGCGCATGCGGGTGGGGGAGAGGCGGGCAGGGAGGTGGTACTCAGCCATGCCCGGCGTGTACTTCGCGGTGAAGTCGTAGAACGGCCGCTTCGGGACGATCTCGATCGCGCCGAGGACACGCCCGCCGAGCATGCCGACCTGCACCTCGGCCCCTTTGACGTAGCGCTCGACGAGCGCGTCGGGGCCGAAGTCGAGGGCGCGCCGGATGCCGCCCGCGAGCTCGGAGGCGTTGTGAACCTTGGTGATCCCGACGCTCGACCCCTCGTTGCGCGGCTTGACCATCACCGGGTAGCCGAAGCTGCCGTGGAGCTCCTCGAGGTCGGCGAGATCGGGCTCGCGCGCGACGTAGTAGGGGGGCGTCGGCACGTTGTGCAGCCGGAAGAGCTCTTTGGACTTGAGCTTGTCCATCGCGAGCGCGGAGGCGAGCACCGAGCTGCCGGTGTAGGGGACGCCGAGGCACTCGAGCATCCCCTGGATGCAGCCGTCCTCGCCGAGGGTGCCGTGCAGCGCGACGAAGGCGGTGTCGACACCGAGCTGGTGGACCGCCATGCGCAGGGTGCGATCGACGTCCTCGCCGAGCTCGACGCGCACGACGTCGTGGCCGCGCGCCTCGAGCGCGTCAGCGACGGCCGAGCCGGTGCGGAGCGAGATCTCGCGCTCGGAGGACCAGCCACCCATCAGCACGCCGATGCGACGATTCCGCGCTCCGCTCATTACCGTGCTCCTCTCTGAAGACGCGCTCTGCTGCGCGCCGCGTGCCGTCGGGCTCGCGCTCGTGACGCCCGGACCGCTACCGCAGGGGCGAACGGACGGTCAACAAATCGATCACGAATTTGGCGACAAGATCGGTACGCGTGTCCCCGCGTCCGCCGGCGGTCCGCCGGCGCCGCCGGTGCCCGCCGCCCCGCGTGTGCGAGAAACTCCACGCGGCGTGGGCGGACGGACGCGGCACGGCGCTTGATGAGCGCCACCCGACATGGAGACACGATCGATGTCGGGCGCGGGGCGGGAAGGGGACCTTGGTGTTGTCGGGTGCGACGACGGCGCGCGCGAGGCGCGCCCGGCGCCGCGCGAGAGGCCGCGGATCCGCGAGCGGGCGCGGGAGATCGGCGTCGAGGGGCTCGAAGACGCGGAGCTCGTCGCGCTGCTGGTGGAGCGCGGCGTCGCCGGCGAGCCCCTCGAGGCGCGGGTCCATCGGCTGCTTCGAGAGGCCGGCGGCCTCGAGGCGCTCGCGAGCCTCGGCATCCTCGCGCTGGCCGACGACCACGCCCTGGGCCTCGCGTGCGCGGCGCGAATCTCGGCGGGCATCGAGCTCGGCTTGCGGGTCGCCCGCAAGGCGAACGAACGGTCGACCGTGACCGCGGGCTCGTCGCACGACGTCGATCGATGGGGACGCGCGCGGCTCGCGCACCTCGGCCACGAGGAGCTGTGGGCGCTCTTGCTGGACGCGAAGAACCGGGTCGTCGCCGAGCGGATGGTCGCCCGCGGAGGCCTGCACGCGTGCGCGACGACCGCGCGCGACGTGCTGCGACCGATCGTGCGCGAGGCGAGCGACGCGTTCGTGCTGGTGCACAACCATCCCGGCGGCGATCCGTGCCCGAGCCGCGAGGACGTGATCTTCACGCGCCGCGTAGCGGCGGCCGCGAGCACCGTCGGCGTGTCGCTGGTCGACCACGTGGTCGTCGCGCGCGAAGGTCACGTGTCGATGCTCGAGGCGGGCCTGCTGGAGGACGACGGCGAAGTCCGCGGACGCGACGCGTAGAGGCCCCAACGCGCTCCCCAAGAGCCCCAACGCGCTCCCCAAAAGCCCCACCCACGCCACCACCCAAAACCGCCCATATCTTGTGCGCAGTTCGCTCCGCGAACTGCGCATAAGATACATTATGTAAACTAATTCGGCCGGCGCGGCCGCACCAGCCTTTTCCACGTTTCCGCGCCGTCCCGAGACGACCGAGACGCCCGGCTTCCCGCCGCCCACGCGAGCCGGTAGACACGTCGCCGTCGCGCGCAGCTCGCGCGGCGCCTCTGCCGATGTCGAACAAGCGCGACGACACCACGCCGCCAGCGGTCGCGACCGCCAAGGGGCCGCCCGAAGACGAGCCCCCCTCGGTGCGACTGCGGGCATGGACGGCTCCGAAGTCGGCGGTCACCGGTCAGGTGCGCCCGACACGTTGGGCCGACACCATGTACCCCGGCGACGAAGCGCACCTGCGGCGCGCCTGCCGTGCCTACGTCGCGGCGCCGCCAGCCGGCGCGCCCACGTTGGTCGGCGCGTTCGTCCCTCACGGGCCGCTCACGTACGTCGGTCCGCTCGTCGGCGCGGCGCTCGCGCAAGGGCCGATCGAAGAGACGCTCGTCATCCTCGCGCCGAACCACGCCGGCAGAGGCCCGCGCGGCGCCGTCGTCGGCGACGGCGGGTTCGCGGTCCCTGGCGGCGTCGTGCCCATCGACACGCCGCTCGCCGAGGCGATCCGCTCGCTCGGCGGGCTGACCGACGCGCGCGCGCCGTTCGACGAGGAGCACGCGATCGAGGTGCTGCTGCCGCTGTTGCTGACGGCCCGTCCGCGCATCTCGATCGTGCCGCTGCAGTTCCACGATCTGCGCCCCGAAGCGGCGGCGCGGGTCGGCGCGTCCATCGCCGACGCGATCGTCGGCCGAGGGCGCGGCGTCACGTTGATCGCGACCTCGAACCTCGGGCACTACGTGCTGCCGTCCGAGGTCGAGGCCGTGTCCGAGCCGGTGCTCGCCGCGCTCGCCGCGCTCGATGTCGACGCCTTCGTGCACGCGATCGAGGCGCGCATGCGGCGCGCGGGGCCGACCGTCGAGATGTGCGGCCTGTCGGCGACGCTGGTCGCCATGCACGCGCTGCGGGCGCTCGACGTCGCAGGCGGGAGCATCGTGGCCCGCGGTTCGAGCGCGGAAGTGGGCGGCGAGGCCGGGCTCGCCGTCGCGTACGGCGCCCTCGCCTACCCCTCGATGCGCTGATCGGCCAGGCGCATCACAGCAGGAAGTGGTCGCCGATCCGCAGCACCGAGAGATCGACCCCCCCGCGCACCTTGGCGAGCTCGCGCTCGACCTGGCGCTCGAACGTCGGCTTGATGTGGTAGGCGAACGTCGGCACGTCGCGGCGGCGCTCGAGCTTCGCGAGCTCGCGGGCGAAGGTGTCGGGCGTGAGATGGCCGCTCGACACCGCGAGCTCCCGCTGCTCGTTCGGGAAGCTGACCTCCAGGAGCAGCGCGCGAAGGTCGGGCGCCGCGTTGAGCACGCGCCAGAGCCGATCGGTCGGCCCCGTGTCGCCCGAGTAGGCGATGGCCCCCTGCTCTCCCGGGAGGCGCACGAGGAAGCCCGCCGACTCGATCGTGTGGCTCACGAGCACCGCGCTGACCTCGAAGCCGACGACGTCGGTCGGCTCCTCTGCCTTGAGCGTCTGGTAGACGATCGTCGGACCGTTGCCGGCGGGGATCTTCGTGAAGTCGGGCCAGAGCAGCCCGTTGAAGAAGTGCTTCTTGAGGATCGCGATGGTGGCCTTGGTGCTCGCGATCACCAGCGGCTCGGCGCTCCCCTGGCAGCGGTTGTCGGCGAGCGTCGCGAGGTCGCGCAGGTGATCCATGTGCCCGTGCGAGATGAGCACGGCGTCGAGCGCGTTCTGCTCCTTGAGCGTGAGGCCGCTCGTGAGCGAGCCCGCGTCGATCGCGAGGCGCTTGCCGCGCGCATTGAGCAGGAAGCCGCTGGTACGGTGCTTGGGCGTCTCGCCGCCGTGGCAGCCCACGACGACCAGCTCGAAGGGCCGAGCGATGCGCGGCGCGGCGGTCATGCGCCCGCGTCTCCGCCGAACTTCTGGGGCATCTCGAGGAACTCCAAGAAATCCTCGAGGCGATCGACGTCGTGCACGACGATGCCCCCGCGCTCGTCGAGCGTCACGACGCGCACGCGCCGCAGCCGCGAGAGCACCTCGTCGACGTCCTTCGCCTCGACGTTGACCTGCGCGGCGAGGTCTCCGGGCGTGAGCTGCACCACGGTCCCCTGCGCCGTCGCCTGGCCGTACGCCTCGGCGTGGCGCAAGAGCGCGCGCATCACGCGCGCCCGCGGGTCTTTGTGCAGCAGGATCTCGATGAGCGCGTCGGCGCTGGCGAGGCGCGCGGCGAGCTTCTTGATCAGGCGGAGCGTGATCTCGCGGTTGTTCGCGATCATCTGCTCGAAGCGTCGCGCGTCGATGACGAGCACGCGCGCGGGGCCATCCTCGGTCACCGTCGCCGTCGCGGTGCGCGGCTTGCCGTTGAGGATCGCCATCTCGCCGAGGAACTCGCCGGGGCCGAGCGTCGCGATCACGCGCTCGCCGTTGGCCACGTGCTTGGCGATGCGCACGCCGCCCGACTGGACGACGAACATCTCGGAGCCCGCCTCGCCCTCCCTGAAGAGCGTCGCCCCGGCCTCGAAATCGCGGACGAAGCGCGCGAGTGCCTCGGACGTCCGATCGGTCACCGCTTCACCGTAGACCGGGCGCGATCCTCGGTCAAAAACGGCGCTGTCTCGGCGAGCCGCCGCGCCGACGCGACGGCCCGCACGGCGGCCACGAACGCCCGGACGGCGTCGAGGCTCTTGCGTCGGGGATCCCCGGGGCGCTCGACCCCGCTCGCGACGTCGACGGCGAAGGGGCGCACAGCGGCGATGGCGTCTGCGACGTTCTCGGGCGTCAGGCCGCCGGCGAGGGCGAGCCTGCGCCGCGCGGCGAGCGGCGCCACGAGCGAAGGGTCGACGCGGGCCCCCGTACCGCCGAGCTTCCCCTCGATCCGCGCGTCGACGAGGAGGTAGTCGCCGGGGTAGTCGTCGGCCCGGGCGACGTCGCGCGCGTCGGCGACGCGCAGCGCCTTGTAGGCGTGAGGAAGGAAGGCAGCGACCAGCTCGGGCGGCTCCTCGCCGTGGAGCTGAAGGCAGCGAATTCCCGTCTCACTCAGGAGCGCGGCGAGCTCGTCGCGCGGCAGGTCCGCGACGACGGCGACCGTGACGATCGACGACGGCAGCGACTCGACGATCCGGCGCGCCAGGGCGCGATCGACGAACCTCGGCGAGGTCGGGACGAAGTTGAGCCCGATCGAGCGGACCCCTGCTGCGACGCACCCCCGCGCGTCCTCGATCGACGTCACGCCGCACACCTTGACGTGCGCGAAGCGACTCATGCCCGGCGCGCCGACGTCATCGGGCGGGTCTCGCGCTCACTTCACGGCGCTCGCGGACGCGGCGGGGGCCTGCGGCATCTGCTCCATGTACGGGTTCGAGCGTAGCGCACGCCACGCGATGAACGAGCCGAGCAGCAGGACGACCGCCGCGATCAACAGGACGCGCCCCTTCTTGACCGCGGCGTCGTCGGCCGCATCGAGCGCTCGCAGGTGCTTCTCGAGGTCGTACTGCAGGCGCTTCGAGTGCGCCTCGGCGTCGCGCAGCTGGCCGAGCAGCCCGGGGATCGCGGCGGGCACGCCGGGCGCGGCGGCGTCGATCCCGTCGCGGACCACCTTGCGGCCGATTTCGAGCAAGGCGCCGCGCACTTCGCGCGACGCGGCGTCGATCCCCTCGGCGCGCACGGCCCCCTGGCGCGCGAACTCGTCCTCGATCGCGCGCCGACGTTTGCGCAGCGCAGCGATCGTCGCCTCGACGTCGGCCAAGCCGCGCCTCGAGAGCGCGAGCTTCGTCTCGGCCTCTTTGGCCTGGTCGGTCGCGAGCTTCTCCTCCGCGGCGCGCGTCGCGCGCTCCCCCTGCGCGGCCTGAATGAACGCCTGCGCCTGCTGTCGGTCGGCCGGCGCGGTCTCGGGGCGCTCGAGCTTCGCCTGCGCGTTGCGCAGCTCGATGGCGACGCGCTTGCTCCGCGCCTCGTGCCGCTTGCGCAGCTCGTCGGCGGCCTCCCACGCCTTCTGCCGCTCCTGGGTGTCCTTCGCCCAGCGGGCGAGCGGCTCGTCCTGGGCCGCGATGTCGCGATCGATCCCCGCGACGCGCTCGCGAAACTCGCCGCTCGCGCTCTGGAGCGCCGCCTCGCGCGCCTGCTTGGTCTTCTCCGCCACGGCGAGCGGCGCGGCGGCCTGCTCGAGCTCCGGGTTGCCCTCGATCACGGGGCGCATCTGCTGACCGAGCTCGACGAGGCGATCGTCGCGGCGCCGCTCGGCCTCGGTAAGCGCCGTGCGCACGGTCGCCAGGGCGC
>JAJXTK010000203.1 GCA_021783935.1 Myxococcales bacterium
TTGAGCAGATAGGCGCCGACGTGCGCCAAGACCAGTCTCCCGTTCGCGCCGATCTCGTGCCCGACAGGGTGCTGCATGAACGCGTTGGTCGTGACGATGAAATAGCCGGAGAGCCACGAGCCGAAGAAGACCATGAAGGTCGCGAACAGGTGCCCACGCGGCCCGAGGCGCTTCTCGCCGAAGAGGAAGAGGCCGAGGAACGCCGACTCGGCGAAGAAGGCGAAGAGCCCCTCCATGGCCAGCGTGAGCCCGATGACGCCCCCGGTGTGATCGGCGAAGCGCGCCCAGTTGGTGCCGAACTGGAACTCCATGGGAATGCCAGTCACCACGCCGACGCCGAAATTGATCGCGAAGACGCGCCCCCAGAAGCGCGCGAGGTCGTTCCAGCGCTCGCCGCCCGGCCGCATGCCGAGCGCCTTCATCACGACGAGCAGGAGCGCGAGCCCCATCGTGAGCTGCGGGAAGAGGTAGTGGTAGGTGATGGTGAACGCGAACTGCACTCGGTTCCACGTGATCGCGTGCATGCGAGCCTCGCGGCCTGCCTACGAGCGCAGCGCGCTGCGGTCCAGCGAAGACGCGCTCGTGCGCAGCAGGACGAGGCGCGCGCGCGGCGATGCGAGCGGATCGAGGCACGAACGCGGCGTCGCACGCTCGGAGCGCGAAACTTCTGCCGACGTGAGCTCGGCTGCGCGGCTACGCGGTCTTGGCGCTCGCGGCCGCCTGCAATCCGAGCTCGGCGATCGCGAGCTCGCGCATGCGGAACTTCTGCACCTTGCCGGTCACGGTCATCGGGAACTCGCTCGCGAGCTTCCAATAGCGAGGGACCTTGTAGGTCGCGATCTTCCCCTTGCAGAAGGCCTCGAGCGAGGCGACGTCGAGGCTCGCCCCGACGCGCGGGCGGATCCACGCCATGACCTCCTCGCCGTACTTCTCGCTCGGTACGCCGACCACCTGCGCCTCGAGCACGCCGGGGTGGGTGTGGAGGAACTCCTCGATCTCGCGCGGATAGATGTTCTCGCCGCCGCGGATGATCATGTCCTTGATCCGCCCGACGATGTTCACGTACCCCTGCTCGTCCATCGTCGCGAGATCGCCGGTGTGCATCCAGCCCGCGCGATCGATCGCCGTCGCCGTCGCCTCGGGGTTCTCCCAGTAGCCGAGCATCACCGAATAGCCGCGCGTGCACAGCTCGCCCGCGCGGCCGACCGGCACGATCGCCTCGCCGCCCGGCTCGACGAGCTTGACCTCGACGTGCGGGTGCACGCGCCCGACGGTGCCGACGCGCTTGTCGAGCGGGTCGTCGACGGCGGTCTGCGTGGAGACCGGCGAGGTCTCGGTCATGCCGTAGGCGATCGTCACCTCGCGCATGCCCATCTGCGTCTGCACGCGCTTCATGACCTCGACCGGGCACGGAGAGCCGGCCATGATGCCGGTGCGCAGCGAGGAGAGATCGAACTCGCCGAAGCGGGGGTGATCGAGCTCCGCGATGAACATCGTCGGCACGCCGTAGAGCGACGTGCAGCGCTCGGCGGCCACGGTCTCGAGCACGGCGACGGGATCGAACGCCTCGCCCGGGATGACCATGGCGGCGCCGTGGGAGGTGCACCCGAGGTTGCCCATGACCATGCCGAAGCAGTGATAGAACGGCACCGGGATGCAGACGCGGTCCTGCTCGGTGTGCGCGCACCCCCTCGCGACGAAGTAGCCGTTGTTGAGGATGTTGTGGTGCGTGAGCGTCGCCCCCTTGGGGAACCCCGTGGTGCCGGAGGTGTATTGGATGTTGATGGGATCGTCGAACTCGAGGCTCGCCTCGCGCTCGGCGAGCCTGTCGTCCGAGACGAACGCCCCGGCGCCGAGCAGCTTGTCGAAGTCGTCGTCGATCACGATGACGTCGCGCAGGGCGGGCAGGCGCGGGCGCACCTCCTCGAGCATCGCGACGTAGTCGGCCGCTCGGAAGGCCTTGGCGAGGCACATCACCGAGATGCCCGACTGGCGCAGCGCGTACTCGAGCTCCGCCGTCTTGTAGGCGGGGTTGATGTTGACCAGGATCGCGCCGACGCGCGCCGTCGCGAACTGAAGCACGACCCACTCAAAGCGGTTCGGCGACCAGACGCCGACGCGATCCCCCTTCGCGACGCCGAGCGCCAAGAGCCCCCTGGCCGCCTCGGTGGTCTTGTTCCAGAGCTGCAGGTAGGTCGCGCGAAAGCCCTGCGAGCGCACGACGAGCGCCTCGCGATCGGGGAAGCGCTCGACGGTGCGGCGGAGGTTGTCGCCGATGGTCTCGCCGAGGAGCGGGGTGTCGCTGACGCCGTGGGCATAGGAGCGCGAAGCGGTCATGGGTGGCCTCGAAGCGCGGGGGAGCGGGCGGGGGAGCGGGCGGGCGCTCGCGGATCGTCGCACACGTCGAGCGGAACGCGGGTCAGGATCGTGGGAGGACGGCGCTACCGGAGCTGGTCGAGCCAGCTCGGGTAGTTGCCCGCGCAATGGATCGACGCGCTGTGCAGCCCGATCGCGCCTGTGGCGCCACACGTGGCCGCGTCGTCGTGACGATGCGCGGCGATCATCCCGAGGTGCTGCCAGTTGAGGGCGTGTGCGGGGCAGATCATGTCGCCGCCGGTCGCCGCGCCGCCGCTGAACGTCGTGGGCCAAAATGCCAGATCACTTCGGGGTGTTGGCGTGGCGTCCCCAACGGGACTCGAACCCTGGGGAACAGGGGCGATCACGCACGATGCGGCGCGATTGCGCACGGATCGGCCACTCTGCCTACGCGTGATGCCGCGACTTCGCGCGTGATCGCACGCAAGAAGGCCACCCCGCGTGGGCCGGGCCTTCGACCTCCTCGCGACGACTGGCCAGGCCTCGACCGTCGCTGCGGGCCTACGGGACCGAGCACAGTTCGAATGTCGTCTCGGTCCCGACGTCCCACCCCTCCCACAGGTAGTCGTCGGCCTTGCCGTCCGCGATCACCCGGAACGCGTACGCGACCTGCTTGCGGTAGAAGTCGCAAAACGCTCCGGGCCGCTCCATGGCGCCGTTCATCTCGTGTGCTTCCGCGGGGCACGGCGAGCCGCAGAAATGTCGAATCTCGCAAGCGTCGCACGGCGCAAAGCGATCCACGTCGCGGCCGGTGACCCGCCGGAACCCCGGGGAATCGAGCGCCGCCTCGACGCTGCCGGTGAGCAGGTCGCCGCCGCGGAACTCGGGCAGTCCAATGAATTCGCTGCACGGGTAGAGGCCCCCGTCGGCCGCGAGCGCGAAGAAGGCGCGGCCACCGCCGCAGGGCGAGATGTCGCACATCAATCGGCGCGCCGTGGGCGCGAGGATCGCGATGAGGATGTTCGCGAAGTTGGCGATCACGAGCTTGCGGCCACTCTCCCGGTAGAGCGCGTGCGAGCGATCGAGCGCGGCGACGAATGCGCCCGCCATGTCGACGTCCGTGGGCTTGACGCCTCGCGCTCCGGGGAGCGTGCACCGCACGGTGTTGAGCATGCAGGTCGGCACCTCCCGCTCGTGAAAGAGCTCGACCATGCTCGTCAGGTGAGACAGGTTCTCGCTCGTACACGTGGTGATGACGCTCCACGAGCCATAGCCGCGCAGCTTGTCCATCGCCGACAGCACCGTCGCGTGCACGCTCTTGCCGCCCCAGGTGCGTCGTGTGCCATCGGTGATGGCTGCCGTAGGCCCGTCGAGCGAGAGGCCGATGCTGACGCTCCTCGCGGTGAGAAACGTGACCGCTTCATCGTCGAGCGCCGTGCCGTTGGTCTGCACGCCGAACGCGAAGTCGTCGGCGAAGGCCTCGATCGCGGCGAACACCGCCTGCCGATTCATCAGCGGCTCCGCGCCATGAAAGATCGCGCGCGGCCTTCGGCCCGGCATGACCGAGGCGAAGTAGTCACGAAGCTTCGCCAAGGAGGCGATCAGCGTGTGCAGGGGCATGTGACTGCCGCCACTTCGCTTCGTCGCCGGCAGATAGCAGTACGTGCAGTCGAGATTGCACCGCTCGGTGGGGTTCAGGTAGACGCCGGACGGTTTCAGTCCGAAGCGCAGCGCCTGGAGCTCATGCGCGAAGGCTGCGGCCTTGTCCTGGTAGGCGGCCGTCACCTGCGCGCGCCCTTCGGCGAGTCGTGATTTGTCCACCAAGGCCCAGAACGCCGTGGCTGGGTCGGTGACGGCAGCGTAGCGATCGTGCCCGATGTCGACGGCAACGAGCGCGGAGGTCATTTCGCCTTCTTGTCGTCCATGAGGACGTAGTGCGAAAGGCCGATGCCGTCCGGACTGCAGCTCCTTCGAACCGCGATCGTGGGCGCCGGCCCCTGCGGAGTGGCCGAGCCATCGTTCGGGGGCTGCTCCACGCCATGCGCTTGCTGGGTCCTGGGCCGCTTGGGGGTCTGGATCTGGTTCATGGTCCTCTCCTCGGGAATGAAAACGCCAAAATCTCCGACCGAACGCACACGCCAGCGTGCATTCAGTCGGAGCCTTGCCATGGCTCCGATTCGGTTCGACTCGTCTTCTGGCTTCCGGATCAGTCGGAGCGCTGCGCCTTCCCGCCGGGGTGGTCCCCGTCAGTGGTTGGCCTTGCGGCCCTGCAGCGCCCGTCCCCGGTTACAGCGGCGGGCCCGCCACGGATTCGCACCGTGTTCCGTTGTGTCGAACCGAACGGCGGTAGGACTGTCTCCGATGCTGTCTGGGTCGTCAATACGCGCGTTCACCAATTGGCGAGCGCGAATCGGCCATACGGCCAGTCCCTCCATCGCGGGGCGTTTGGGTCATGCCGCGCCTTCAGCGCGCCGGCGCGACGGAATCATCTTCGTTGCGCCCGGCGACGCCGGCGGTCGCGAAGGTGGCCATCGAGAGCTGGAGCTCCACTGCGGTGCGAACGAGATCAATGGCTAAGACCGCGCCCGTTCCCTCGCCGAGTCGTAGGCCGAGATCGAACAACGGCCTCTTGCCGAGCGCCGTCGTCGCGATGACCGATCCGCGCTCCGCCGAGGCGTGTGACGCGAGCATGTAGTCGGTCGCATTGGCGTCGATTGCCTTTGCGACCAGCGCTGCCGCCGTCGCGAGGAAGCCGTCGACGATCACGGGGGCCTTCGCGCGGGCTGCCGCGAGGTAGAAGCCCGTCATCGCCGCGAGCTCGAGCCCGCCTACCGCCGCGAGGATTCCGATCGCATCCTTCATCAGCGGCGCGTGCGTGCGCAGCGCGTCCGCCACGACCATTGCCTTGTGCACGCGCGTCGCCTCCGAGATGCCGGTGCCGAGCCCCACGACCTCCTCGGGGCTCGAGGAGGTCAACGCGCAGACGAGGGCTGCGGCGGCGGTCGTGTTCGCAATGCCGATTTCGCCCGCGGCGAGCAGCGTGTTCCCGTCGCGCACCGCGCGCAGCGCCACCTCCTCGCCGACGAGCATCGAGGCGATGGCCTCGTCGCGCGACATCGCCGGCTCACGGCGCAGGTTGGCCGTTCCGGCGCGCACCTTGGCGCGCTGAAGCGGGAGGCGCGGCTTGGTCGGAACCGCCGAGAGATCCCCGGCGACGCCGACGTCGACGAGCGCCACCTCCACGCCGAGGCGTTTTGCCATGACGGTGACGGCCGCGCCTCCCGCCATCATGTTCGCGACCATCGCGGCGGTGACCGAGGATGGGAACGCGCTCACCCCTTCGGCGGCCACGCCGTGATCGCCGGCGAAGACCGCGATCATCGCGCGATCGGGGCGCGGCGGTGGGAATTTCCCGTGGGCGCCGGCGTACCAGACGGCGATCTCCTCGAGCCGGCCGAGGCTCCCCGCGGGCTTGGTGAGCTCGAGCTGGTGCGCGATCGCCACGCTGCGAGTCGCCTCGTTGAACTTCGGAATCGAGTAGGCATCTGTGGACATCGAAATACCTTCCTTGAAGCTCGCGACATGCTCCGACCAACGCTCTCGGTGAACGGCGCGCTCTGGATCGCGTCGCGCGCTCCAGCCGGTCTCTTCGAGCAGCGGCCGCTCTCGGAACTCGGCCGCATGGCCGAGGCACAGGTATGCGACCGGCTCCACGCCGGGGGGCAGCGTGAGCTCCTGCCGCAAGACGGCGGGCTCGACGATGCTGACCCACCCGACCCCGAGCCCCTCCGCGCGCGCGGCGAGCCAGAGGTTCTGCACGGCGCAGCAGACGCTCGCGCGCACCGCTTCCGGTTGCGCGGTGGTGCCGAGAATCGCCTCGTCGCGGTCGCGGAGGTCGGCGACCACGCAGACGTTCAGCGTCGCGTCCTCGATCCCTTCGAGCTTGTAGGCGAGGTACTTCTCGCGTCGAACGACGGGGAATCTCGCGGACTCCGCTTCGCGGCACCGAAGGAAGCTCGCGCGAATGCGCGTGCGAGTCGCGCGATCTCGCACGATGACGAAGCCCCACGGCTGCGAGAAGCCGACGCTCGGTGCGAGCTGCGCTGCCTGAAGCAGCCTCGCCAGCGTCGCCTCGTCGATCTCGCCCGCGCGGAAGTGTCGGATGTCGCGCCGCAGCTCCATCACGCGATAGAGCGCGGCGCGCGCGTCGTCTCCGAAGCGGACGGGGACGTCGCTCATCGGCCGATCCAACCGAGCAGCATCTTCATGTCGACGTTGGCCCGCACGGTCTCCGCGAGCCGGTCGAACTCGTCGGGCGCGCAGACGTGCGCAGACCCCGCTGCCTTTGCGGGCAAGCCTCGCCTCGAACGCAACGAGACGAGCAGCGTGCGCCGCGCGCACTCGTTCTCGAAGATGCCGTGGATCATCGTTCCGACGACGGCGCCGTCGGCCGACACGGCGCCGTCGACGTCGTCGTCGGCCCGGCCGTTGCGCCGCGTGATCACGAAGGCGCCCTCGCTGCCCAACACGCGAGAGATGCGCCCCATGTGGATCTCGTACCCCACGATCGCGTCCGTCTCCCCCGAGTCGAGGAAGGAGCGTCGCGCGGCGCGGGCGCGCAGCTGCGTCACGCGCTTCTCTCGCCCGAACTCGGTCGCGATCCCCAAGAGCCCGAGCCCCTCGCCGCGTTCGTCGTCGGACTCGATCCGGTGCGGGTCGGCGATCGTCGTGCCGAGCATCTGGCAGCCGCCGCAGACACCGAGGACCAGACCACCTCGCCTCGCGTGCTCGACGATCGCCGCGCCGATGCCCGTCTGCCGGAGCCACGCGAGATCGGGGAGGGTGCTCTTGGTCCCGGGGAGGACGACGAGATCGGCGCCAACGAGCTCATTCGCGTGCTCCACAAAGCGGACGACGACGCCCGGCTCGTGCTCGAGCGGCTGAAAGTCGTCGTAGTTCGAGATGCGCGGAAGGCGCACGACGGCGATATCGAGTTCCGCAGGCCCGGCGCGCCTGCGTCCTCGTCGATCGTCGAGCGAGACGGAGTCCTCGTCGGCCACGCGGAGGCGCTGCACGTAGGGGAGCACGCCGAGGACGGGCACGCCGGTGCGCTCGCGAAGGAAGTCGAGGCCTGGCGCGAGCAGCTCGAGGTCGCCGCGGAACTTGTTGACCACGAACGCCGCGACGCGCGCGCGTTCCTTCGGCTCGAGCAACTCGAGCGTGCCGATGAAGGCCGCGAATACGCCGCCGCGGTCGATGTCCCCGACGAGCAGCACGGGCGCATCGGCGAGGCCGGCGACGAACATGTTCACGATGTCACGCGACTTGAGGTTGATCTCGGCGGGGCTCCCGGCGCCCTCGATGACCACGACGTCGTGGCTCGCGCGCAACCGCGAGAGCGACCCCGCGACGATCTCGCGAAGCTCCGGCTTTCGTGCGTGATATTCGACCGCGCCGAGACTGCCGATCGGCTTGCCGAGCACGACCACCTGCGAGCGGGCGTCCCCCTCGGGCTTGAGGAGGATGGGGTTCATGTCGACGGTCGGCACGACGCGCGCGGCCATCGCCTGCACGGCTTGCGCGCGGCCGATCTCTCCGCCGTCGGGGGTCACGAAGGCGTTCAGCGCCATGTTCTGCGACTTGAACGGCGCGACGCGGAGCCCCTCCTGGTGGAAGATCCGGCACAGCGCCGCGGTCACGATGCTCTTGCCGACCGACGAGGCGGTGCCTTGAACCATGATCGTACGCGCAGTCATCGGGCGAGCTCTTTCGAAAGGGCGCGCAGCAAGCGCGCTTCTTGGACGGGCGGACGCGCGCCGAGGCGGACGTGGTGGGGGAGTCCGAACGACGTAGCGTCGCGAACGAGCACGGCATGGCGCGCGAGCATCGCGTCGCGAAGAGCGGTCGCGCGCCGCTCGGGGCCGAGGTCGACGAGCGTGTAGATCGTCTCGCTTCGATGCGTGCGCAGGCCGAGCCCGCGAAGCTCCCTCTCGAGGCGCGCGCGGTCTTCGAGAAGTCGACCTCGGGTGTCCGCGACGAACGCCTGAGCCTCCCGCGTGGTCGCCGCGATGGCGGCGGCTTGCGCAAGGGCGTTCACCGACCACGGTGGGCGATGCGACTCGATCGATGCGGCAAGCTCGCGCGGTGCCACCGCGAAGCCGACGCGCAGGCCCGCCAGCGCGAAGTCCTTCGTCAGCGAGCGGAGCCAGACGACGCGGTCGGAGGCGTGGACGACGTCGTCCCGATGTTGCGCGCTCAGCGAAGAGAACGAGAGATCGACGAGGAACGTCGTGCCGGGGTGCTCGCTCGCGAGACGCGCGAGCGGCTCGATCGGCGTCCGCACGCCCGTCGGATTCGCCGGCGTGCAGACATACGCAAGCCGAGGCTTCGCGAGGCCGAGCGCGGCATCCAGCTCGTTCGGATCGAGCGCGAAGTCGTCCTCCGGCCGCAGGTGGTGCTCGACGATGCGGGCCCCCGTGCGCGTCGCTGCATTCCGCAGCTCGGAGAAGGCGGGCTCGACGATGAGGACCGCGTCTCGCGGCCGGACGAGACAGCGCGCGATCGACCAGAGTAGGTCGACCGCGCCGTTGCCGACGACCACGCGGTCGCTCGGCACGTCGAGCCAACGAGCGAGCGCGACGCGCGCAGGGGTCGCGGTCGGATCGGGGTAGCGAGCGATCGGCGCGGAGCTGATCGCGTCGATCACCGGACGGCACGGCCCGTACGGGTTCACGTTGACGCTGACGTCGAGGACGTCCTCCGGGACGAGCCCGAGGCGCGCGAGCTCGTCGTGGAGCATCCCGCCGTGTGTGGTGTGCGGCGCAACGACAGGCGTGAGCGGCGCGATCGCCAGGGCGTCAGCCACGGAGCCTCCCGATCGCCAGAATCGCGCCGGCGTAGAGCATGGCGGACGCGTAGGCCGCCGAGGAGACGATTCGCCAGGCGCGGGTGATGTCCTCGCCTGCGAGTGGCCGAGTCGCTTCTCCGAGCGCGTAGTCGCCCGCTTTCTCGAGCTGCACGCCGAGCAGGCCCGCCATGGTGGCCATCGGCCGTCCTGCGTTGGGGCTCTCGGTGCGCGCGCCGTCGCGAACAAGCGTCGAGACTCCCCGACCCAGGTCGCCACCGGCGATCGGCGCGACGAGGAGGAAGAGCAGCGCGGTCAGGCGGGCGGGGACGAGGTTGAGCGCGTCGTCGAGTCGCGCCGCCGTCTTGCCGACCCACTCGTAGCGGCCGTGGTAGCCGATCATGGCGTCGAGCGTGTTGCTT